>JBKJXM010000362.1:0-17239 GCA_046716305.1 Candidatus Eiseniibacteriota bacterium | reverse complement strand
TTCCGGCGCACTTTCTCGGTGAGCTGGCCTCCCTCTTCGTGTCCCACGTACCCCGGCGGCGCGCCGATCCGGCGCGAGACCGAGAACTTCTCCATGTACTCCGACATGTCGATGCGGATGAGCGCGTCGGGGTCGTCGAAGAGGAAGCGCGCGAGCACGCGGGCCAGCTCGGTCTTGCCCACGCCGGTCGGTCCGAGGAAGATGAACGAGCCGATGGGGCGGCGGGGATCGCGCAGCCCGGCGCGGTTCCGGCGAATGGCGCGGGAGACCGCGCCTACCGCCTCGTCCTGGCCCACGATCGCCTTCCGGATCTCCTCCTCCATCCGGAGGAGCTTCTCCGACTCCTTCTCCTCGATGCGCGTGATGGGAATGCCGGTCATGCGCGAGATCACCTGCGCGATGAGGTCTGCGTCCACCTTGACCTCGGTCTCGTGCTTGATCTCGTTCCAGTTCTTCTTGTGCTCGCGCAGCTTCGCGCGGAGCTCCTTCTCCTTGTCCCGGAAGCGGGCGGCCTTCTCGAACTCCTGCTGCTGGATGGCCGCCTCCTTCTCCTTGGCGACCTCTTCCACCGACTTCTCCAGCTCGCGGACCTCCGACGGGATGGCCGACATGGAGAGGCGCGCGCAGGCGCCCGCCTCGTCGATGACGTCGATGGCCTTGTCGGGCAGGAAGCGGTCGTTGATGTAGCGGTCGGCCAGCTTCACCGCGGTGACGATGGCCTCGTCGGTGTACTTGGAGCCGTGGTGCGCCTCGTACTTGTCGCGGAGGCCCATGATGATCTGGATCGTCTGGTCCACGGACGGCGGGTCCACCATGATCGGCTGGAACCGGCGCTCGAGCGCGCCGTCCTTCTCGATGTACTTGCGGAACTCGTCCAGCGTCGTGGCCCCGATGCACTGGAGCTCCCCGCGCGCGAGCGCCGGCTTCAGCATGTTGGAGGCGTCGATGGCGCCCTCGGCGCCGCCCGCCCCCACGATCGTGTGGAGCTCGTCGATGAAGATGATCGTGTCCTTGGACTCGCGGATCTCGTTCATGACGGCCTTGAGCCGCTTCTCGAACTGGCCACGATACTTGGTACCCGCGACCACGGCCGCCAGGTCCAGGGTGACGATCCGCTTGTCCTTGAGCGTCTCCGGGACGCGGTTTTCCACGATGCGCTCGGCCAGGCCTTCGGCGATGGCGGTCTTGCCCACGCCCGGCTCGCCGATGAGGATGGGGTTGTTCTTCTTCCGGCGCGAGAGCACCTGGATCACGCGCTCGATCTCGGACTCGCGCCCGATGATGGGATCGAGCTTGTTCTCGCGGGCGAGGGCGGTCAGGTCCCGGCCGAACTGGTTCAGGGCCGGCGTCTCCACCTTGCCCTCGCGCTCGGGGGTGGACGCCGACGGCGTGCCGCCCAGGAGCTTCAGCGTCTCCTCGCGAACCTTCTTCCGATCCACGCCCAGCTCGAGCAGCACGCGGGCGGCCACGCCCTCCCCCTCGCGGATCAGGCCCAGGAGGAGGTGCTCCGTGCCCACGTAGTTGTGGCCGAGCTGCCGCGCCTCGTCCACCGACAGCTCGAGGACGCGCTTGGCGCGCGGCGTGAAGGGAATCTCCCCGATCGTGAGCGTGCCCCCTGTCGAGGCGACCATGCTCTCGACCGCCTGACGGATGGCGTCCAGGTCGAGTCCCAGGTTGTTGAGCACCGTGGCGGCGATCCCCTCTCCCTCGCGGATGACGCCCAGGAGCAGGTGCTCGGTGCCAATGTAGTCGTGCTGCAGCCGAGCCGCCTCTTCGCGCGCCAGGTACATCACCTTGCGCACCCGTTCCGTGAACTTGTCATGCATCATCGCGGGCCTCCCGCCCCGCTCCTCGACTCAATTCGCGCGCACCGCGTCGTCGCCGCTTCCGTCCAGCAGGCCGCGGACGTAGTCCGCGCGAACGACGTTCCGCTCGCGCTGCTCCATCTCGCGCCCCGTGAACAGCTGCAGGTGCGCCGGCTGGGTGCGTATCAGCATCTCGTTCAATGTCGGCACGTCGGTCAACCCCTCCATGTTCAGGGCGACGCCGAAGCGCACCGCCGACGAGAGGTTGATCACTTCCTGCGACGAGATCACGCGGCTGTGCCGCAGGGTCCCGTACGCCCGCCAGATCTTGTCCTCGATCTGGACGCGCGCGTCCTTCACCAGCTCGTCGCGCGCGCGCTGCTCGTAGTCGATGATCTGGCGCGTCACGCGCTCCAGGCTGTCGACCGTCTCGCGCTCGCTCTGCCCCAGCGTCGTCTGGTTCGAGATCTGGAAGAAGTTCCCCATGATCTGCGAGCCTTCGCCGTAGAAGCCGCGCACCGCGAGCCCCACCTGCGTGATGCCCTGGAGCACGCGTCCGATCTGTTTGGTCAGGACGAGCGACGGCAGGTGAATCAGGACCGACGCCCTCATCCCGGTTCCGGCGTTCGTGGGGCACGCGGTCAGATAACCCAGTTCGTCGCTGAAAGCATAGTCGAGGTCCTGCGCCAATTCATCATCGATGGCGTTCACCGCCTCCCACGCCGACCGGAGCTGGAAGCCGGAAGCCAGGGCCTGCAGGCGGAGATGGTCCTCTTCGTTCACCATCACGGCCACGCTCTCGTCCGGAATCACGAGCAGGCCGCGCAGCTTTGCGTTGTCCGCCAGATCGTTCGATATCAGATGGCGCTCGACCAGGAACTGGCGGTCGAGCGGCGTCAGGTCGCGCATCTGGAGCGCGGTCGACTGCGACAGGGGCGGCGTCTTCCGCACCGCCGTCACCGTGCTCGAGTAGACCATGGCGAGCTGCTCCTCGCGGGCGCGATGCGTGAACGGAACGTCCTTCATGTTCCGCGCGAGGCGCACGCGCGTGGAGAGCACGACGTCCGCCGACGGACCCGTCCCGTCCAGCCAGCGCCCCAGGGAGCGGGCGAGCGTGGTCAGCTTCATACGGTCCCTTCCCCTCGGACTTCGGGGACCGCTTCCCCTTCCATCGCCCGGATCTGGTCCCGCAGCCCGGCCGCGGCCTCGAACTCCTCGCGCTCGATCGCCCGCTGCAGCTCTTCGTGCAGGTGCTGGATCTGCTGCCGCACGGCGGCGCGCACCGAGTCCCGCGTCGGCGACTTACCCACGTGCTTGGTGCTCCCGTGGATGCGGCGCAGGAGGGGGCGGAGCTGCGTGCGGAACGTGGTGTAGCACTCCGAGCAGCCGAGCCGTCCGGTCTCTCGGAAGTTGGAGTAGACCAGTCCGCAGCGCGGGCACTGCACGCGGCCGACCTTTCCCTCTTCCCCGACCCCGGTCTGATCGACCATGCCGGCGAGGAGGTCTCCCACCGAGAACTTGGACTTCAGCAGGGGAACGCTGTAGCCGCGCTCTTCGGCGCACTTCTCGCAGACGTGATACTCCGACTTCTTGTTGTTCACGATCTCCGTGAAGTGGACGATTGCGGGCCGTTTGCCGCACAGCTGGCACTGCATCTTCCGCGACTCCCTTCCCAGAACAGTCCTGACACTTAGATGCGCGTCGGCCGAATTCTCATCGGAAGATGCGGACCGACTCCATCTTCATCGGCGATAGCTGGCCATCCTGAAGCGCCAGGACTCGCCCGGCCGCGGCAGCCACCTCCGCATTATGTGTGGCGATGACAATAGCTTGAGATTCCTCCTGCCGATACCTCGTCAGGATCTCGAGGAGCGCCTGCGTCGCCGGGCGGTCCAGATTCCCGGTGGGTTCGTCCGCAAGCAGCACTGCGGGCCTCAGATGCAAGGCCCGCGCCACCGCGACCCGCTGCTGCTCCCCGCCCGAAAGCTCGGCCGGCTTGTGCTCCAGGCGCGCCCCCAGACCGAGGTCCCGGAGGAGCCCTTCGGCCCGCGTCCGTACTTCCCCCGAGGGTCGCCCGGCGATCCACCCCGGCATCATCGCGTTTTCCAGGGCTGTGAACTCCGGCAAAAGCTGGTGAAACTGGAAGACGAACCCCACCGAGCGGCACCGGAGCTTCGACCGCCCCTCCTCGCTCAGGGACGTCATTTCGACGCCGCCGATCCGGACGGAGCCCGAGGTGGGCCGGTCCAGGCCGCCGAGCAGGTGGAGCAGGGTGGATTTGCCCGATCCCGAGGCTCCGACCACCGCCACCATCTCCGCGGGCCGGACTTGGAGGCTCACGCCGCTCAGGACCACGACGGGCGCGACGCCTTCGTCGTACGTCTTGGCGAGAGACTCCGCTTCGAGGACCGGCGCCAGGCCGTCCTCCGGCTCATTCATACCGGATCGTCTGGACCGGGGCAAGCCGCGCGGCCTGCCAGGCGGGATACAGGCTCGCCAGGAAGCAGGTCAGCGTGGCGGCCGCCGCGACGAGCGCGAAGTCGGTCCATTCCATTTTCACGGGCAGCGTGTCGATGAAGTAGATCTCCCCGGGCAGCCGGAGGAGCTTCCACCGTCCGAGCGCGTAGGAGACCCCGATTCCCACCGTCAGCCCGAGCGCCGTGCCGCAGAAACCGATCAGGGTCCCCTGGAGGAGGAAGATCTTGAGGATGCCCCGCGGGGTCACGCCCATGGTGCGAAGTACCCCGATGTCCCGGCGCTTCTCCAGCACCAGCATCACCAGGCTCGAGACGATGTTCACCGCCGCCACGATCACGATGAGGATCAGGATCGTGAACATGACGGCCTTCTCGATCCGCATCCAGGCGAAGAGATTCCGGTTCAAGTCGATCCAGTTGGTGATGCGATAGGAAGGGCCCAGCGTCCGCTCCAGCTCGCGCGAGGCCTCGCGGGCGCGGAACATGTCGGCGAGGCGGAGCTGATAGCCGGTCACCTCCCCCTCCTCCAGCCGGAAGAATTGGGCGGCGGTGGCCGCCAGGACGATGCCGAAGGACGAGTCGTACTCGTAGAGCCCGGACTCGAAGAGGGCCGTGACGCGGAGGCGCTGGCTGCGGGGCACGCCGCCCAGAACGCCTCCGGGCTCCTCGGTGGGCAGGCTGATCAGGATGATGTCGCCGCGCGCGGCGCGGAGCCGCGCCGCCAGCTCCTGGCCGAGGGCGATCCCGGGCAGGTCCCCGCCCTCGAACGCGTCGCGCGAGGGCGTCACGTGCGCGAGGATGTCGGTCACGCGCGCCTCCGAGGGCGGGTCGACTCCCTTGAGCACCATGCCGTCCACCCCGTGGCGTGAGGCCACCATCACCTTCCCGTACACGAACGGGGCGACCTCGGCCCCCGGCAGCACGGCGCGGATGGCGCGCTCCATCTCGGGGCCCGCGCGGAGCGGGCGGTCGTCCGCGGAGAGGATGGCGATGTGGGCGTTGGTGCCCGCGATCCGCTTCTGCACCTGGTCCTCGAAGCCGTTCATGACGGAGAGGACGATCGTGAGCGCGGCGACGCCGACGAAGACGCCGGCGATCGCGAGCAGGCTGACCAGGGTGATGAAGTTGAGCCGGCGCTTCGAGTGGAGATAGCGCGAGGCGATGATCCAGACGTAGCTCATCGGGCGGAGTCCGGACGGAGCGGGCCGCTAGGCACGTTCCTCCTCGGGGCGCATCTGCGGGAAGAGAATGACGTCGCGGATCGAGCGCTGGTCGGAGAGCATCATGGCCAGCCGGTCGATCCCGATGCCGACGCCGCCGGTGGGCGGCATCCCCAGCTCGAGCGCCCGGAGATAGTCCTCGTCGAGCATCTGCGCTTCTTCGTCACCGCGCTCGCGCTGGAGCATCTGGGCTTCGAACGCGCGCCGCTGCTCCAGGGGATCGTTCTGCTCGGAGAAGGAGTTCGCCAGCTCCATCCCGGCCACGACCAGCTCGAACCGCTCCACGACCGTGGGGTCGCCGCGTCGCGTCTTGGCCAGAGGCGACACGTCCTTCGGATGGTCCAGGAGGAACGTCGGCCGGACGAGCTTCGGCTGCACGAGATCGGAGACCACTTCGTCCAGGATCCTCCCCCATCCGAGCTTGGGATCCACGCGGACGCCCGCGCGCGCCGCCAGGGCGCGGAGCTCCGCCTCGCCTTCGGGGAGCGCCTGCACGCCCAACGCTTCGGCTGCGGCTTCCTTGTATCGGACGCGCGGCCAGGGAGGGGCGAAGTCGATCGTGCCGCCCGCGTGCGGGACCACCGTGCCGCCGTGGAGCGCGCGCACCGCGTGCACGATGAGGTCCTGCGTCACCTCCATCATGACCTCGTAATCCGCGAAGGCCTGGTAGAACTCGAGCATCGTGAACTCGGGGTTGTGGCTCCGGTCGATCCCCTCGTTCCGGAAATCCTTGGATATCTCGTAGACCCGCTCGAAGCCGCCGACGATGAGCCGCTTCAGATACAGCTCGTCGGCGATGCGAAGGTAGAGCGGCATGTCGAGCGCGTTGTGGTGCGTGACGAAGGGGCGCGCGGCGGCCCCGCCGTACAGGGGCTGGAGCACCGGCGTCTCCACTTCCAGGTAGTCCCGCCCGTCGAGGAACTCGCGGACCGCGCGGACCAGCCGCGCGCGCGCGCGAAAGACCTCGCGGACCTCGTCGTTCACGATGAGGTCGGTGTAGCGCTGGCGGTATCGGATCTCGACGTCGGTGAGGCCGTGCCACTTTTCCGGGAGGGGACGGAGCGACTTGGCCAGGAGCTCGACCCGGTCCGCCTTCACGGTGATCTCCCCCGTCTTGGTGCGGAAAACCGTTCCCTCGATGCCGAGCCAGTCGCCCAGGTCGTGATCGAGCACGTCGGCGTAGCCGCCCTCGCCCAGCGCGTCCTCGCGCAGGTAAATCTGAAGGGTTCCGTCCGAGTCCTTGATGTGCGCGAAGCAGGCCTTGCCGTGCCCGCGCCGCGTCATCAGCCTTCCGGCGACGCGGACGCCCGTCCCCGCCGGCTCGAGGGCCTCGTGGTCGGCGCGGATCTGTCCGGAGCGGTGCGTGACGTCGAAGCGGTAGGCGTACGGCTGGACGCCGCGCTTCTCCAGCGCCTCGAGCTTGGCGCGGCGTAATTCCTGAACGGACACGTGGCCCCGTGGCGAAGGTTTCCCTCCGCGGCGTGGGGGCGCGGCACGATGCCGGCGCGTGCGGGAGGTCGGGGGATTCTAGGGAGCGTAGCGGGGCGGGTCAAGCACCCCGGGCAGCGTCGGGGCTCCGGAGCCGCGCGGACGGCCGCAACCGGTGCAGTACGTCCACTCCGGGGCGACCTTCCGGCCGCACGCGTCGCAGGTGAGCTCGGCGCGCACGCCGCAATGGGGACAGAAGGAGAATTCGGTGGAGATGGTGCGGTGGCAGCCGGCGCAGACGCGGCCTTCCTCGTCGGAGTTGTAGATCACGCGCGACAGCTCTTCCAGGGTCGTCTCGCCGTTCAGGGCGCGCGACAGCCCGTCCTGCCCGATCGGCACCATCCCCCCCTCGACCGCGGCGGAGCGGATCATCGCTTCGGTGGCGCCGCCGGTGATCATGCGGCGCAGCGCCTCCCCCATCTCGAGTATCTCGAAGATGCCGGTCCGTCCGCGGAAGCCCGACCCATTGCAGAGGTCGCACCCCACCGGGCGGAAGAGCACCAAGTCGCGCGCGTCGCGCCCCGACAGCCCGAGCGTGCGGAGCGTCTCCCCCGAGGGGACGAACGCGTCCTTGCACTTGGGGCAGAGCGTGCGGATGAGGCGCATCGAGACGACCGCGATGAGACTGGAGGCCACCATGTAGGGAGCGAGCCCCAGGTCCACGAGGCGGGTCACGGCCGACGCGGCGTCGTTGGTGTGCACCGTGGAGAGGACCAGATGCCCGGTGATCGAGGCGCGGAACGCGATCTGCGCGGTCTCCGTGTCGCGGACCTCGCCCACCATCATGACGTCGGGGTCCTGGCGCAGCATGGCGCGGAGCACCGAGGCGAACGTCTTCTTGCTTTTCTCGTCGACCTGCACCTGGTTCACGCCGGCCACCTGGTGCTCGATCGGGTCCTCGGCCGTGATGATGTTCTTGGTGACCGAGTGGATCTGCTCGAGGATCGAGTAGAGGAGCGTCGTCTTGCCGCTTCCGGTGGGGCCCGTGACGATGAGGATCCCCTGCGGCCGGTTCGCAAAATTCCGGATGTCGGCGAGGCAGTCGGAGGAGAGCCCCAGCGTGTCGAGCCGAAGGGCCGCGCGCTCCTGGTCGATGATCCGGATCACGACCTTCTCGCCGTGCATCGTCGGGAGCGTGGAGACGCGGAGGTCGATGCGCCGGCCCTCGGACTCCACCCGGTAGCGCCCGTCCTGAGGGACGCGCTTCTCGGAGATGTCCAGGTTGGAGAGGATCTTGATGCGGGAGATCAGCGCCCCCTGCGTCCACTTCGGGAGCCGCTCCAGGTCTTGGAGCAGCCCGTCCACGCGGACGCGCACGCCGACGCTCTTCTCCTGCGGCTCGATGTGAATGTCGCTCGCGCGGAGCTCCACGGCGCGGGCCAGGAGCCAGTTGGCCAGCCGGACGATCGGCGAGCCCGCGGCCAGCTCCATCGTCGCCGCGAGCGACTCCTCCGCCGACTCCTCCACCACCTCCCGCACCTCGCGGCCCGGGTCGCTCTTGATGATGGTCTCGAGCACCTGCCCCACGGAATCGTCCAAATGATAGAAGCGGTTGATCGCCTCCTGGATCTCCGAGGAGGGGGCCAGGGCGGGGCGGATGAAGTAGCCGCTCTGGAAGCGGATGTCCTCGAGCGCGGAGGCGTTCAGCGGATCCGCCATCGCGACGCGGATGGTGTTCCGATTCTCGAGACCGACCGGGATCGCGATGTAGCGCTTCGCCAGCTCCTCCTTCACCAGCGCGATCACGCTCTCGTCGATCGCGATGGCCTGGAGGTCGACAATGGGGAGTCCGAGCTGCTGGTGGAGGACGCGGACGATGTCCCCTTCCCCCACGAGGCCCGTGCGGGCGAGCACCTGCCCCAACGGCTCCTTGGTCTGCCGCTGGCGGCGGAGCGCCTCCTTCAGCTGGTCCTCGGTGATGAGGCCCGCCTCGAGGAGGTACTCCCCCATTTTCTTTCGACGCCCGCCTTCGCTCACGCGTGTCCCCCGGCCTTCGTTCCCGACCCGTCCATGCCTGGCCCGGGGGGCCTCGGAGGGCAATCGCCGTGCCACGGGGGGCCCGGGCGCGGGAGCGGCGGAAGCAGCGTAGGTCCACCGAGTTCGGATGGAGAGGCCGGGCGGTCCGGCGCGCGAAGGCGGCGCGGGCACGGCGAAAAGCGTTCGGCGGACGCGCCGGGTGGTCGAAGGCTGGCCGGCGCCAGGGGTAGCTAGGGGGAGCCGTTCGGCGCCGTCAGCGCCCGGAGACCGGAGGGCCGAGATTTCCGGCCGGGGCGCGCTCCAGGGCGAGCTTGTCCATCTCCTCGCCGAAGCGCACCGAGTAATCGCCGTTGAAGCAGGCGTAGCAGTGCCCGTCGGGGCGCTGGACGCACGAGCGCAGCCCCTCCATCGAGAGGTAGCCGAGCGAGTCGACGTGGAGGTATTTCCGGATCTCCTCGATGGTGTGTGAGGAGGCGATCAGCTCGCTCCGGTTGGGCGTGTCGATGCCGTAGTAGCAGGACCAGCCGATCGGCGGGCTCGAGACGCGGAAGTGGATCTCCTTCGCTCCGGCCGCGCGCAGCATCATGACCAGGCTCCGGCTGGTCGTGCCGCGGACGATGGAGTCGTCCACGACCACGACGCGCCTTCCCTCCAGGATCTGGCGCACCGCGTTGAACTTCATGTTCACCCCGAAGGAGCGCGTGATCTGCTCCGGCGCGATGAAGGTGCGCCCCACGTAGTGGTTCCGGATCAGCCCCAGCTCGAACGGGATTCTCGACTCTTCCGAGAAGCCGAGCGCCGCGGAGTTGCTGGAGTCGGGCACCGAGATCACGATGTCCGCCGCCGCGGGATGCTCCAGCGCCAGGCGGTGCCCCAGCTTTCGGCGCACGGAGTCGACGCTCTCCCCGAAGACGACGCTGTCGGGGCGCGAGAAGTAGATCAGCTCGAAGACGCAGGCGCGCGCCGGCTCGGGCGCGAGTATCCGGAACGAGTGGACGCCGCGCCCGTCGATCCGGACCATCTCCCCGGGCTCGATCTCGCGCACGAACTCGGCACCCACGATGTCGAGCGCGCAGGTTTCGCTCGCGAGCACGTGCGCGTCGCCGCGCCGGCCCAGGCAGAGCGGGCGGAACCCGCGCGGGTCGCGAACGCCGAAGAGCGTCTCGCCCGCCAGGATCACGAGCGAGTAGGCGCCCTGGCAGCGCGCCAGTGCCTCGGGAATCATCCGCTCCAGCTCGGTCGCCTTGGAGCGCGCGATCAGGTGCGGGATCACCTCGGTGTCGCTCGTGGTCTGGAAGATGGACCCCTTCTCCTCCATCTCGCGCCGGAGGGCGAGGGCGTTCACGAGGTTCCCGTTGTGGCCGATCGCCAGCTCCCCCTCGCGGTAGTTCACCACGAGCGGCTGCGCGTTCTTGGGGTGGTTCCGGCCCGTCGTCGAGTAGCGGTTGTGGCCGATCGCCACGTGACCCGTCAGGCGGTCGAGCGCGTCCCCGGCGAAGACGTCGGAGACCAGGCCGAGACCTTTGTGCGCGTGGAACTCCGTCCCGTCGGTCGCCACGATGCCCGAGCTCTCCTGGCCGCGGTGCTGCAGTGCGTAGAGGCCGGCATAGGTGAGGCGCGCGGCGTTCTCGGCCCCCCAGATGCCGAACACGGCGCACTCCTCCCGCAGCTTGTCATCGCCGGACGTCCCGCTCACGTCTGGAATCTCCTCGTGCACGTCGCTCCTTTCGGGTAGGTGTTCTACGCGCGGCTCGCCGCCGGCTCGGCCGCCGGGGCCGGCTCGGCGAGGAATTCCTCGACGCGTGACCACTCGGTGGGCCCCGCCAAACGAAGGAAGACCTCCGAGTGCGGATTCACCAGGAGACCGTGGCGCGCGTCCGCCACCGGGCCGAGCGCCGTGAAGGCGGCGGCCCCGTCGTCCGTGGCACCAGGGGCCCGGGTCGTGAGCCACCACACCCGCGCCCGCCGGATCGCGCCAAGACCGCGTAGCGGGTGCTCCCGCATCAACCGCTCCCGAAGCCCTGCGTCCCGAGTGTCACCGCGGGGTCGGGCCAGGATGCCCCAGCTCCCCTCAGGCGGATCCCACGTCCCTCCGCGCTCCCCGGACTTCAAGAGCCGGTAGCGCTCCTTGTTTGGATTCACAAAGAAGTTGCTGGTCTCAACCGCGTGACCAATCGAAGGCTCGAATCCGGACGGGTCAGCCCCGGGAGCCGCCTCGAACAGGTAGACCTCTTCCCGCACAAGGCGCGTCAGCTCATGCCCTTGCGGGAGGAGCGCCCGGCCCGCGTCGAGAGCGGTCAAGGCCGTGAGATCGGGAATCTTGAGCCGGACCAGAAGAACCGCGCTCACCGGGTCCCCTTTCGCGCCCCGACCGCCGGGCCCACGCCCAGGTGGGCGGCCAGCGCGGCGAAGAGAAACGCCCCGGGGCCGGACCCTTCGAGCGCCTCGTAGCTCCCCGAAGCTGCCCGGCGCGCGTCCCCCCAGGGACCGGGGAGATCGAGCGGCACGTGCTTCAGCACGGCGGCCCGCTCCGGGTGCGGCATCAAAGCGAGCACGTTGCCCGCCCGGTTCGTGATCCCCGCCGCCTGGAGCACCGCCCCGTTCGGATCGTCCGGGTAGCTACGCGCGGGACTTCCGTCGGCGGCCACGTAGCGGAAGAGCGCGAGCCCTTCCGACTCGATCGCGCGGAGCACGTCGGGATCGGCGGTCTCGAAGCGCCCCTCGCCGTGCGCCATGGGAAGCGGCACGACCGCGTCCGGCGGGAGCGTCGCCGCGAACGTGGAGCGCCCCGGCCCCTCGCCGGCCCGCACCCACACCCAGCGGCAGAGGTATCCCTGCCGCCGCGGTGCCCGGTTGGGCGCGAGCGCCAGCTCCACGCGCCCCGGACGGATCCCGGGCACCAGGCCCGCTTCCACCAGCACCTGCGCGCCGTTGCAGATCCCGAGCACCGGCTTCCCGCGCTCCGCCTCGGCCGCGATCCGCTCCACCGCGGGGAGCTTGGCCGCCACCGCGCCGGCGCGGATCCGGTCTTGAAATGCGAATCCGCCCGGGAGGAGATACGCGTCGAACTCCGAGAGCACCGACGCCGGCTCGTTGAAGCGCACGATCCTCGCCTCGATCCCCGCCCGCTCCAGCGCGCGGGCGCTCTCGTACTCGCAGTTCACACCCGGAATCTGGATCACGGCCGCGCGCGCCATCGTCACTCCACGTACGGGCGGAGCGCGCCGCCGTAAAGGTCCCGAAGCTCGGTCAGGTCCGCCTCGATCAGCGCGGTGCCCGCGTCCAGGAAGCGGAGCTTCGGCTCGGGGATGGTCCGCCCGGTCATCGTGGCATCCACGTCGTGACGCGCGAAGTGCGCGAGCAGCACGCCCAGCTTATCGCTCGAGGTCTCCATGAGGAATCCCGGCGCCTCGGAGTAGAGCCGGATCTCGGGCGCGCTGTCGCCCAGCCCCGAAATCGGCATCTGGAGCCCGAAGCCGCCGCTCGCGTATCCACCCAGGGCCATTTCGAGCGCGGCCACGGCCAGTCCCCCTTCGGAGATGTCGTGGCACGAGCGAACCAGGCCGAGCCGGACCGCCTCGCGCACCGCGTTCAGGCGGCGGCGCTCCACGTCGAAGTCGAGATCGGGAAGCGCGCCCCCGGTCTCGCCGGTGAGGAGATGGCGGAGCTGCGACGCGCCGGTCTTCTCGCCGCGCGGACCGCTCAGCACGATCACGCCGGGGTGCTGCCGGAGGCCGGTACCGACCGCCACGCTGTAGTCCTCGAGCGTCCCGAGCGCCGCCACGATCGGCGACGGCTCGATCGACGTGCCGGTCGCCGACTCGTTATAGAAGGAGACGTTCCCCGAGACGACGGCGACCGGCGGCCCGGCCGGCCCCTCGGGGGAGAGATTCCGCGCCGCGTCGCCCAGCCCGCGCACGCTCCGCGTGAACTCGTCGAAGACCTCGGGGTCTTCCGGATTTCCGAAGTTGAGGCAGTCGGTGAGCGCGACGGGGCGGGCGCCGACGGCGGCCAGATTGCGAAGGGACTCGAGCACGGCGTGGGCCGTTCCCCAGTACGGGTCCGCGGCGACGTACCAGGGATTGCCGTCGACGGTGAGGGCGCAGCCGAGCGGCGCGCCGGGTACCGGCGCGAGCACCGAGGCGTCCGCCTCCCCCGCGCGGATCACCACGCGCGCCTGCACCTCGGTGTCGTAATAGCGGAGGATCGGCTCGCGCGACGCCACGTTCGGCGAGGCGATCATCCGGCGAAAGAAAGCGCCGTGGTCGCGCACCGGCGGGAGGGGCGACTCGGGCGGGCGCGCCGGGCGCTCGCGACGCGGGCGGTCGTGCTCGATCCCCGCGGTGATCACCTCGACAGGGGCGTCGCAGACGGGCTGCCCCGACTTTAGGATTCGGTAGCGGCCGTCGCTCCGCACGCGGCCGGCCACCGCAGCGCGCGCGCCGTGATAGACCAGCGGCAGCGCATAGTCCTCGTTGTAGATCTTCAAGAGCGCCGGCGCCACCCGTTCCGGGACCACGAGCGCGAACCGCTCCTGCGTCTCGGAACAGGCGACGACCTCGGGCGGATAGTCGCCGGGCGCGGTGGGCACCTGGTCGAGATCCACCTCCATGCCGAACCCGCCCGCCGCGGCGAGCTCGCTCGACACGCAGGCGATCCCGCCCGCGCCCAGATCCTTGAAGCCGAATGGGACGCCCTGCGCGTGGAGCCAGGCCACCGCCGCGCGGTTCGCCTCGAAGAGGACCCGCTTCAAGAACGGGTCGGGCACCTGGACGTGGCCCCGCTGATCCGAAGCGTTCTCCTCGAGAATCGCCGACGCGAACGACGCGCCGCCGAACCCGGTCTCGTCGGTGGGCTTCCCGACCAGGAGGAGCACGTACGGCTCGCGCGCCGCCTCCTCGGGGACGCGGCTCCGCACCACCCGGTCGGCCCGCACCAGGCCCAGCGCGACCACGTTCACGAGGCAGTTGTCGTCGAAGCGCCGCGAGAAGAACACGTCGCCCCCCACGTTCGGGACGCCGAGCGCGTTCGCGTATTGCCAGATGCCGTCCACCACGCCGCGGACGATCTCGCGGACCTGCGCCGCGCGCGGCCCCTCCGGGTCGCCGAAGCGGAGCGAGTCCATCACTCCGATCACCTCGGCGCCCATGCAGTTCACGTCGCGCACGATGCCGCCGATGCCGGTGGCCGCCCCTTCCACGGGCACCACCTGGGACGGATGGTTGTGGCTCTCGTGGCCGATCACGAGCGCGTATTCGACGCCCTCGTGGACGCCGAAGCGCACCACGCCCGCGTCCTCCCCGGGTCCCAGGATGACGTCGGGGCTCTTCGTCGGGAGATGGGCCTGGAGCACGCGCCGGCTGCTCTTGTAGGAGCAGTGCTCGCTCCACATCACGTCGAAGATGGTCGCCTCGACTCGCGTCGGATCGCGCCCCAGAAGCTCGAGCATGCGCGTGGCCTCACCCGACGTGAGGCGGAACCCTTCGGCGTGGAGAAGCGACTGGAGGGCCTCGGGGGAGGCCCCCGAAAGGGGCAGCGTCTGGTCGTCAGCGAGGCGCTGCAACTGTCGCTCCCAGTACACGATCAAAGATTTGGCTCACGTGACGCAGGAAATAGTCGGGCTCGAAGAGACGCTGGAGCGCCTCGCGCTTTAATACTTTCGTCACGCTGGGATCGGCCAGGAGCCGCGTCTTCAGATCCGGCGCCTCCTTCCACGCGTCCATCGCGTGGCGCTGCACCGTTTCGTAGGCCTCCTCGCGCGAGAGCCCGGCCGCAGTCAGGGCGAGGAGCACGCGCTGCGAGTAGACGAGTCCTCGCGTCAGCTCCATGTTCTGCCGCATGCGCTCGGGGTAGACGTGGAGCCCGGCCAGGATCTCCCGTATCTGGCTTGCCATGAAGTCCGCGAGCAGGAAGGAGTCGGGGAGGATGACCCGCTCCACGCTGGAGTGGCTGATGTCGCGTTCGTGCCAGAGCGCCACGTTCTCCAGCGCCGCGTGAGCATTCGCGCGCAGAAGCCGCGCGAGCCCCGCCACGCGCTCGCTGTTCACCGGGTTCCGCTTGTGCGGCATCGCCGAGGAGCCCTTCTGCCCCTCCCGGAACGGCTCCTCCACCTCGAGCACTTCGGTGCGCTGGAGGTGGCGGATCTCGGTCGCGATCTTCTCGAGTGAGGCGCCGAGCAGGGCCACCGTCTGGAGCACTTCGGCGTGGCGGTCGCGCTGGACGACCTGCGTCGCGGCCGGCTCCGGGAGAAGCCCCAACGACCGGAGCACCTCCTCTTCCAGATCGGGCGGAAGATGGGCCAGGGTCCCGACCGCGCCCGACAGTTTCCCCACCGCGATCGCGGCGCGGGCCCGGGCCAGGCGCTCCTGGGCCCGCCCCAGCTCCTCGTACCAGACGAGCACCTTGAGCCCGAACGTAATGGGCTCGGCATGGATCCCGTGGGTGCGGCCGACCATGACCGTGTCCCGGTGCTTGAGCGCGAGGCGGCGCGTTTCGTCGCGGAGGGACTCGACCTCCCGCGCGAGGAGGTCCACCGCGCGCGTCAGCGTGATCGCGAGCGCGGTGTCCACCAGGTCCGAGGAGGTCATCCCGACGTGGATGTGCCGGCCGTCGGATCCGACCGTCTCGTTCACCTGGGTCAGGAAGGCGATCACGTCGTGGCGGAGCGTGGCCTCCAGCTCGTCGATCCGCTCGGGGTCGATGCGCGCCGCCGCCTGGATCCGCGCGGTCGTCCCGGCGGGGACTCCGCCGCGGCGCTCCATGGCCTGGGTCACCGCGAGCTCCACGTCCAGCCACGTCCGGTAGCGCGCCGCGTCCTCGAAGAGCGCGGCCATCCCGGGGCGGCTGTAGCGCGCGATCACTCGGGCAGCTCCGTGAGCGCGAGCTTCATCGTGACCGTCTTCCCGTCTCGTTCGACGGTGAGCGAGATCGTATCGCCGACGTTCGCGCCGAAGAGCGCGCGGTAGGCCTCGTCCACGTCGCGGATCGTCGTGCCGTTCACGCGGCGGATGATGTCGCCCACCTTGACGCCCGCCTTGTCGGCCGGGCTCGCCCGCTCGATGACCGAGACGTAGAGGCCGTTCCGGTCCTTGGTGCCGAGGCGCTCGGCCACGTACGGCGTCAGCTCCCAGGTGCGGACGCCGATCCAGACGTTCCGCACCTTGCCGAAGCGGATCAGCTCGTCCACCACGCGCTTCGCGGCGTCGATCGGGATCGCGAAGCCGATCCCCTCCGAGCCGCCGCTCTTCGTGAAGATGAACGTGTTGATGCCGATGACGTCGCCCTTCGCGTTCACCAGAGGCCCGCCCGAGTTCCCCGGATTGATGGCGGCGTCGGTCTGGATCATGTTCTTGTAGATCCCCGTGTTCACCCCCTGCGACTTGATGTCGCGGTGGGTGGCGCTGATCACCCCGGCGGTCACGGTGGGCTGTGTGTCGTTCAGGAGGAATCCGAACGGGTTCCCGATCGCGATGGCCCACTCGCCCACCATGAGATCTGTCGAGGAGCCGAGACGCGCGGTCGGGAGGTTTTTCCCCTCGATCTTGACGATCGCCAGGTCGTACTGGGGATGGCTTCCCTTCACCGTGCCGTCGAAGCGCCGCCCGTCGGGCAGGATGGCCGTGATCTTCTCGGCCCCGCGGACCACGTGCTCGTTGGTCAGCACGTAGCCGTCCGGGGAGATGATGAAGCCCGACCCCATGTTCGGCATCTGCTCGCGGTAGCGGTACTGCGGGATCATGTCCCGGAAGAAGGGCTCGAAGAAGTCCTCGCCGAAGGGAATGGGCGAGGTCTGCACCACGCGCGTCTGCACCACGCTCAGCGTCACGACGGCCGGGCCCACCCGCTCGGCGGCGGCGACGATCGCGGTGCGGCGCGAGGCGTCGAGGGCCGGCGGAGGCGGCATGAGCGAGTCGGGGAGCGCGGCAGCCACGAGGACCTCGTCTCCTCCCGGCCGGCCGTTCAGCGAAAGCCCGCCCGTCGGGTCTTCGGCGCGCTCCGCCGGCCGCTGCGTCGCCACGACCAGGGCCCCGAGGAGAAGCGCGCCGAAGAGCACGCCCGCCCCCACCGTGGATACCGTCCAGCGGCCGCGGCGCGCCCGCGGCGCCGCTTCAAGCAACGACATACATTCGCTCCTTTGGAAGCCATCCCAGCCCGGGATAGCGAACCCGCATCAGATAGAGGCCGTGCGCGGGGGCCGGCGGCGCGCCCGCGCGGCGGCTCTTCGCGAGAAGCGCCGCCCGCACGGCGGCGGCGCCGGCGCCGCGCTCCGCGG
>JBKJXM010000361.1:0-11277 GCA_046716305.1 Candidatus Eiseniibacteriota bacterium | reverse complement strand
CCCGGGGGGACGCGGCTCGGTCCGGCGTCGCCGCGCGGCTGGTGCGGCTGGCCGGTGCCGCGCCGTCTGGCCGGGGGAGCAGGCGCGGCACCCGCGGGGCGGGCGGCATCCGGTCGGGGCCCGACATCCTGGTGCACGCGGCCGGGGACTACTGGGAGGGTTCGTTCGGGTCGCTCACGCCGGAGCGGTGGGAGGCCCTGGTCCGCTCCAACGTGACGAGCGCCCTCGCCGCGATGCAGGCGGCGATGCCCGGAATGCGCCGGCGGCGCTATGGGCGCATCCTCCTCTTCGGGGTCGCGGGTGCCGACGCGCCCCGTGCGGCCGGCCGCGCGCACGCCTACCGCGCGGCGAAGATCGCGCTCCTGACGCTCGCGCGCTCGGCCGCCCAGGAAGAGGCGGAGCACGGCATCACCGTGAACCTGCTCCTCCCGGGCGTGATCCGGACGCCGGGCCTCCCCGCCGGCTGGGCGGGCGCGGCCGCACGGATCCCGGCGCGCCGGCTCGGAACGCCGGGGGAGATCGCGCGCGCGGCTCTCTTTCTCCTGGCCGAGGAGTCGGGGTACATCACCGGCTCCGCCCTCCACGTCTCGGGGGGATACCTCCTCTGAACGCCGGCGTGTTACAATCGTGTCTGTTCCTCCCGTCCACAGCCGTTCCCAGACCGCTCCGAGGTAGGCCTTTGCGCCCTTCCACCCCCAAGACGTGGGTGCTCAAAAACCCGGCCGCGCCGGAGCTGGCCGCCGCGCTGGCGTCGCAGCTTGGGGTCTCGGACACGTTCGCGCGGCTTCTCGCCAACCGGGGCTTCACCACGGCGGAGCAGGTCGAGTCGTTCCTCCTGCCCAGCACCGACAAGCTCCTCGACCCGTTCACATTGCGGGACATGGACCGGGCGGTGGACCGCGTCCTCCAGGCCCTCGCGGCGCAAGAGTCCATTCTCGTGTACGGCGACTACGACGTGGACGGCATCACCTCCACCTCGCTTTTGACCGCGGCCCTCACGAAAATGGGCGCCAAGGTCTCGTATTTCATCCCCGACCGGATCCGGGACGGCTACGGCTTCTCGGAGCGGGGCGTGGACGTCGCGCGGAAGCGCCGCATCCGTCTGGTCATCACGACCGACTGCGGCATCACCGCCACGCGCGAAGTGGCCCTCGCGCGCGAGGCGGGGATCGACGTGATCGTGACCGATCACCACGAGCCGCTCGGCGAGCTGCCCGCGGCCGTGGCGGTCCTGAACCCCAAGCGCAAGGACTGTCCCTACGCCTTCAAGGAGCTCGCGGGCGTCGGCGTGGTCTTCAAGCTGGTGCAGGGGCTGGCGGCGCGCCGTCCGGACCTTTTGCCCCCCGACTTCGTCTTCCACCATCTCGACCTGGTCGCCCTCGGCACGATCGCCGACGTGGTGCCGCTGGTGGGGGAGAACCGGGTGTTCGCCAAGATCGGCCTCGAGCGCCTCTGCCATTCCGACAAGCCAGGCATCGCGGCGCTCAAGGAAGTGGCGGGACTTCGCACCCGGCGCGTGGAGAGCGGACACGTGGCCTACATCCTCGCGCCGCGCATCAACGCGGCGGGACGGCTGGGGAACGCGGAGAGCGGCGTGCGGCTCCTCCTCTCCACCGATCCGCGCGAGGCGGCCATCATCGCGGAGAGCCTCGAGGAGGACAATTCCAACCGGAAGAAGATCGACGAGTCGACCCTGGAGGACGCGCTCCACATGCTCCAGTCGCACGGCCCGGACCTGCCGCCGGCGATCGTGCTCTGGTCCGACCGCTGGCACCCGGGCGTGCTCGGCATCGTGGCGTCGCGGCTCATCGAGCGCTTCCACCGGCCCACCATCCTGATCGCGTATGACGGCGACGAGGGGAAGGGGTCCGGGCGGAGCATCCCCGGCTTCGATGTCTGCCAGGCGCTCCAAGAATGCCGCGATTGTCTCATCGGCTTCGGCGGGCACTCCTACGCGGCGGGGCTCACGATCAAGACCGAGTGCCTGGAAATGTTCCGCGAGAAGCTCTGCGCGGTGGTGAGCGCGCGCGTCAAGCCGGAGGATTTCATCCCCAAGCTCTCCATCGACGGACCCATGGACCTCGGCCATCTGAACGAGGAGCTGGTCGAGCTCTTGGACCGGCTCGCGCCTTTTGGGATTGGCAACGCCGAGCCGCTCTTCGTGGCGGACGACGTGGAGCTCTCGGTTCCGCCCGCCGTCGTGAGCCGGAACCACCTGAAGCTCACCATTCGGCGGGACGGCCGCGACCTGGACTGCATCGGCTTCGGGATGGGGCATCTGGCCGGCGCCATCCACAACAACGGCGGGCGCCTCTCCGTGGCCTTCGTTCCCACGATCAACGTCTGGCAGAACCGCGCCCGCCTGCAGCTCAAGCTCCGAGACATCCAGGTACGCTGACCATGGGACCGGCCCCCCCCGACGCCTTGGGGCCGCTCCTCGAGGCGCTCCAGAAAACCGGACGACCTCTCCTCGCCGAGAAGGTCCGCACCGCCTACGAATTCGCCGCGCGAGCGCACGGCGAGCAGCGCCGCCGCTCCGGCGAGCCCTTCGTGACGCACGCGGTCGCGGTGGCGGCCATCCTCGTGGACCTCCTGGGCGCCGGCGTGGACGAGACCCTGCTCCAGGCGGCACTCCTCCACGACGTGGTCGAAGACACGCGGATCGATCTCCCGACCATTTCCCGCTCCTTCAGCCCTGAAGTGGCGGCGCTGGTCGACGGCGTCACCAAGATCAGCGGCCTTCACTTCGACCGGCCCGAGCAGGAGCAGGCCGAGAACTTCCGGAAGATGCTCCTCTCGATGGCGCGCGACCTGCGCGTGATCCTCGTCAAGCTGGCCGACCGCCTCCACAACATGCGCACGCTCACCGCGCTGGACGCCGACCGTGCGCGGGCCATCGCGCGCGAGACGCGCGAGATCTACGCGCCGCTCGCGCACCGGCTGGGGATCGGGCGCGTGAAGTGGGAGCTGGACGACCTCTGCATGAAGATCCTCGAGCCCGAGGCGTTCGCGGAGCTTCGGCAGAAGGTGGCGCTGAAGCGCGAGGAACGGGAAGGGCAGGTGCAGGAGGTCATGGCCCCGGTGAAGGAGCGGCTCCTGGCCCTGGGGATCAAGGCCGACGTGGTGGGACGCCCCAAGCACCTCGAGTCTATCTACCGGAAGATGCGGGCGCAGGAGCGCCAGTTCGAGGAGATCTTCGATCTCCTCGGCGCGCGCGTGATCACGCAGGACAAGGCCGACTGCTACCGGGTGTTGGGGGTGGTGCACGACCTGTTCACGCCGGTCCACGAGCGGTTCAAGGACTACATCGCCACGCCGAAGAGCAACATGTACCAGTCGCTCCACACCACCGTGGTCGCTCCCGGCGGGCTCATGGTCGAATTCCAGATCCGGACGGCGGAGATGCACCAGATCGCCGAGCTGGGCGTGGCCGCGCACTACCGCTACAAGGAAGGGGGGCGGCACAGCGACGCCGAGCTGGAGGCGAAGCTCGCGCCGGTCCTCCGGAACGTCGATTTCCAGACCGCGTCGGGCGATCCCGGCGAGTTCATGGAATATCTGAAGACCGCGCTCTACCAGGACGAGGTCTTCGTTTTCACGCCGCGCGGCGACCTGCGCCGGCTCCCGCGCGGCGCGACGCCGCTCGACTTCGCCTACCAGGTGCACACGCAGGTGGGCCATCACTGCGTCGGCGCTAAGGTGAACGGGCGGATCGTCCCCCTCCGCACCGAGCTTCGCAGCGGGGACGCGGTGCAAATCATCACGTCGCCCAGCGCCAAGCCGAACCGCGACTGGCTCCAGCTCGTCCAGACGCACGGCGCGCGCTCCAAGATCCGCCACTGGCTCAAGGTGGCCGAGCACTCCGACAGCGTGGCGCTCGGGAAGGAGATGCTCGAGCGCGAGCTCCGCCGGCGCCGCCTCTCTCCGACCGCCGACAACTCGATCGACGACCTGGCGCAGACGATGGGGCACCAGGACGTGAACGGGCTCTACGCCGGGATCGGGCAGGGGAACCTCTCCGTGCAGCAGGTGCTGGCGAAGTGGTTCCCGGACGGCGGCGGCGCGGTGCAGCGACTGAAAGAAGCTTCGCTCGAGACGATCCGCGCGATCACCGGGCGCGTGGCCGACGGCGTGCGGATCCAGGGCGTGGACAATCTCATGGTCACCTACGCCAAGTGCTGCCAGCCGGTCCCGGGCGACGCGGTCGTGGGCATCGTCACGCGCGGGCGCGGCGTGACCGTGCATCGCACGGACTGCCCGAACACCTTCGACGGACGGGTCTCGGCGGAGCGGCGACTCGTCGTCGACTGGAGCGCCAAGCCCGAGGACTCCTTCACCGTGAAGCTCTCGATCTTCGGCCAGGACCGGAGGAGCCTCCTGGCCGACATCGCGAAGGCCATCTCCACGACGAACACGAACATCCGGACCGCGGGGATCAAGGCGAGCGACCGAAACGCGCGCGGCGCGTTCGTCGTGGAGGTGCGCGACCTGGCCCACCTGCGCGAGGTGATGCGCGCGATCGAGAACGTGGATGGCGTGGACGCGGTGGAGCGCGAGCAGGTCTTCGGAAAGCCGCGCCCCGGGGAGGCCGGACTCGCGTCGTGAGGGCGCTGCTCCAGCGCGTCAGCCGCGCCTCGGTCGCGGTGGAGGGGGAGGAGATCGCGCGGATCGGCCCGGGCCTCCTGATCTTCCTTGGGGTCGCCGCGACCGATCCGCCCGAGGCGGCGCTCCGGCTCGCCGAGCGGTGCGCGTCGTACCGCATCTTCGAGGACCGGGAGGGGCGGATGAACCGCTCGGTCATCGACGTGGAAGGTGAGGCGCTGGTCGTCTCCCAGTTCACTCTTGTCGCCGACGTGTCGAAGGGCCGGCGCCCCGGCTTCGACCCCGCGGCGCCTCCGGCCGCGGCCGAGGCGGAGTACATGCGCTTCTGCGGGTCGCTTGAAGGCGCGGGCGTGCGCGCGGTGCGCCGCGGCCGCTTCGGCGCTACGATGAAGGTGGAGCTGGTGAACGAGGGTCCCGCGACGTTTCTCCTCGAGTCCCCGGAGCGGTAGGAGGTTCGGCGAGCGATGCGCCCCAATCTGCTCAACCCTCTCGGGCCGAAGCTGTGTCTGGCGTCGCGGTCGCCGCGGCGAGCCGAGCTTCTGACGCTGGTCGGCGCCCACTTCGAGATCGCGCCCGCGGACGTGGACGAGCGCGCGCTCGAAGGGGAGCGCCCGGAGGCACACGTGCTCCGGCTGGCGGAGGCGAAGGCGCGCGCCTCGCGCGCGGCGCGCGAGGACGCCGCGGGTGCGGGCGCCCCTGACGCGGGCGGCGCGGTCTACGTGGGCGCGGACACGATCGTGACGATCGACCGCGTCATTCTTGGAAAGCCGGCGAACGCGGGCGAAGCCGTGCGCATGCTCGAGCTGTTATCGGGACGCGTCCACGAAGTATGGACGGGCCTCTTCCTCCTCGATCCCGGCGAGGAGCGGGGCCTGGCCGAGGCGGTCCGGAGTATTGTGAAGTTCGCAAGAATCGGCCGCTCCGAGATCGACCGCTACGTGGCCACGGGCGAGCCGCTCGACAAGGCGGGGGCCTACGCCGTCCAGGGGGGAGGCGCGGTCTTCGTCGAGGCGATCGAGGGCTCGTACTCCAACGTGGTCGGGCTGCCGCTGAGCCATCTGAAGCACCTCCTTGGACTTCTGAGGGAAGCGCCGGTCCGCGAGCGCTGATCCGCTGGCCCCGGTCGGCCGCCCGGCCGCCCTCCATCCCGCGCCGGTTGACAGGCGGGTATAAGTCCCGGTATCCTCTAGCGTTTGCTCGTTCCAAACAACGCATTTGGAGGTCGAATCGATGGGCACGTACTCCGTACGCGCCTCGGAGATCACGCAGGACTGGTATGTCGTGAACGCCGAGGGGCAGATCCTGGGCCGACTCGCGAGCGAGATCGCGAGCGTCCTCAAGGGAAAACGCAAGCCGACCTACTCCACGCACCTGGACGTCGGGGACCACGTCATCGTGGTGAACGCCGAAAAGATCGTGGTGACGGGGCGGAAGCGGGACAACAAGATCTATTTCCGCCATTCGCTCTATCCGGGCGGCGACACCAGGACGCGCTTCCGGGATCTGCAGGCAGCGAAGCCCGACGAGATCGTGCGCCTCGCGGTGAAGGGGATGATGCCCAAGAACCGTCTCGGCCGCGCCATGATGAAGAAGCTCAAGATCTACGCCGGGCCGGAGCATCCGCACGTGGCGCAAGCGCCGCGGCCGCTCCCGCTCCCCGGCGTCGCGACAGGGGGTGACTGATCATGACCCCTCCCCACATGGCGACCGGACGTCGGAAGACCTCCGTCGCGCGCGTGCGGCTGGTGCCCGGAACCGGAAATCGGACCGTAAACGGCGTCGACCTCGACCGCTACTTCTGCCGCATCTCGCTCTCGCGGATCGCGACCGAGCCGCTCCTGGCCGTGAACATGGCCGACAAGTTCGACGTGATCGCGCTGGTGCGCGGCGGCGGCGCGTCGGGTCAGGCCGGGGCCGTTTCGCTCGGCGTGGCGCGGGCGCTCCAGGTGATCGACCCGACCCTTCGTGCCCTTCTGGGCAAGGAAGGCTTCCTCACGCGCGACGCGCGCATGAAGGAGCGGAAGAAGTACGGACAGGCCGGAGCGCGGAAGCGCTTCCAGTTCTCCAAGCGGTAATCGCTGTTCCGCGGCCCCCATGGGGGCCGCCACTACACACGCCCCGGGCCGCGGGCGGTCTCCCTTCGGGGAGCCCGGCGGATCGAAGGGGCGGAGGCAAAAGACCGGAGGTTCAACGCGTGGCTGACATTGGTATGAAGGAATTGCTCGAAGCGGGAGTCCACTTCGGGCACCAGACCCGCCGCTGGAATCCCAAGATGAAGAAGTTCATCTTCATCGAGCGGAACGGCATCTACATCATCGATCTCCAGAAGACCCTGAAGGCGATCCAGGACGCGCGCACTCTGCTGGAGGGCGTGGCCCGCAAGAACGGCACCGTGCTGTTCGTCGGGACCAAACGCCAGGCGAAGGACGCCGTCCGGGAAGAGGCCGAGCGCAGCGGGATGCCGTACGTAAACGAGCGCTGGCTGGGCGGGATGCTCACGAATTTCAAGACCATCAAGTCGAACATCCGGCGCTTCAAGGAAATCGAAAAGATGGACGCCGACGGAATCCTCGAAAAGCTCTCGAAGAAGGAGCAGGCCCAGATCAACAAGGAGCGGGTCCGGCTCGTGAAGATCTTCACCGGAATCAAGGAGATGACCCAGCTTCCCGCGGCGGTCTTCGTGATCGATACGAAGAAGGAGCGGATCGCCGTGGCCGAGGCGAACCGGCTGGGGATTCCCGTCGTCGGCGTCGTGGACACCAACTGCGACCCCGACGTCATCGACTTTCCGCTGCCCGGAAACGACGACGCCATCCGCGCGATCCGGCTCTTCAGCCGCCTGGTCTCCGACACGCTGCTGTCGACGCGCCAGGAAGTGCAGGAGGGCGTCGACCGCGAGGCCGAAGCCCTGCCGCCGGCCCCTGAGCCGGTGGCGAACGCGGTCGCGAGCGCCTAGCCGTCGCCCGGCGGCCCAGCCGTCCCGCCGCCGGACCCAGGGATTCCAGTCGCCGTATCCGAACCCGAACAAGAGGAAGGAAGGAGTTTTCGAATGACGATCACCGCCACGCACGTCAAGGATCTGCGCGAGCGGACCGGCGCGGGCATGATGGAGTGCAAGAAGGCCCTCGCGGAAACCAACGGCGATATCGAGAAGGCCATCGACGTGCTGCGCAAGCAGGGCATGGCGCGCGCGTCCGCCAAGGCGGGGCGCGAGGCGCGCCAGGGCCTGGTTCACGCCTACATCCACCCGGGCTCCCAGCTGGGCGTCCTCATCGAGGTCGACTGCGAGACCGATTTCGTCGCGCGCACGGACGACTTCCAGAATCTGGTGAAGCATCTCGCCATGCAGGTGGCGGCGACCAACGCCCAGTCGGTGGACCGCTCCTCCGTGGATCCCGCGTACATCGAGAAGGAGCGCGCGATCCTGCTCGAGCAGGCGAAGACGACGGGGAAGCCCGAAGCCGTGCTCGCGAAGATCGTGGACGGCAAGATCGAGAAGTACTATGAGGAGATCGTTCTTCTCGAGCAGCCGAACATCCGCGATCCCGACCGGAAGGTGAAGGAGCTTCTGGACCAGGCCATCTCGAAGCTCGGCGAGAACATCGTCGTGCGCCGGTTCGCCAAGTTCCGCATCGGAGAAGCCTGATCCCCATGGAGCCCTCGCCGCGGCGGGTGTTGCTCAAGCTGAGCGGAGAGATCCTCGCGGGGGAGGCACGCTTCGGCATCGATCCCCACGCCCTCGGGCGCGTGGCCGACGAGATCGTGCAGGGGGCCCGCGCCGGCATCGAGATCGGCATCGTGATCGGGGGCGGGAATCTGATACGTGGTACTTCGGCGGGCGACGGGCTCGACCGTGCCACCGCGGACAGCATGGGGATGCTGGGCACGGTGATCAACGCGCTGGCCCTCCAGGCCGCGCTCGAAGAGCGGGGGATCACGACGCGCGTCCTCTCGGCCATCGAGATGCGGACGCTGGCCGAGCTCTACATCCGCCGCCGCGCCATCCGCCACCTGGAAAAGAGGCGGATCGTCATCCTGGCGGCCGGGACGGGACACCCCTACTTCACCACCGACACCGCGGCCGTGCTCCGCGCCGTGGAGATCCGGGCCGATGTGCTCCTCAAGGCCACCAAGGTGGACGGCGTCTTCACCGACGACCCCATTCTGAATCCCGCCGCCAAGCGCTTCGACACCCTCAGCTATCTCGAGGCCATCGACCGCCGCCTGAACGTCATGGATCGGACGGCGTTCACGATGGGATTGGACAACAAGCTCCCGCTCGTCGTGTTCAACGTCACCGTCCCGGGCAATCTGGTCCGCGCGCTGAAGGGCGAGACCGTGGGGACCCGGGTCGCCGTGGAGGTCTAGGATGGCCCCAGAGTTCCTGAAGAACGCCGAGGAGCGCATGAAGAAGGCGGTGGAGACGATCCGCCATGAGGTCGCCACCGTCCGCACCAATCGCGCGACCACGTCGCTCCTCGACGGCATCAAGGTGGAGTACTACGGGAATCCCGTGCCGCTCCAGCAGGTCGCCAGCATCAGCGTGCCGGAGCCGCGCATGCTCGTGATCCAGCCCTGGGAGCGCGCGATCCTGCCTGAGATCGTGAAGGCCATCCAGAAGTCTGATCTCGGCTTGAACCCCGCCGACGACGGCTCGGTGATTCGCCTGACCCTGCCCACGCTCACCGAGGAGCGGCGCAAGGACCTCGTCAAGCACCTGGGCAAGATCATCGAGGACGGCCGCGTGCGGGTGCGCACCGTCCGGCGCGAGTGCAACGAGGAGCTGAAGAAGCAGGAGAAGGACCACAAGATTTCCGAGGACGAGAACAAGAAGAGCCAGACCGAGGTGCAGAAGCTCCACGATCGGTACATCGCTCAGCTCGACGACCTGTTCCACAAGAAGCAGGCCGAAGTCATGGAGGTCTGAGGCAGGCCGGCGCCCCCGGTATGATCCCCATGCGCGCCACGCCCAAGGCTCCCACAGCGGAGCAGGTGCTCCGGCGTCCCGTCCCCGAGCACATCGCGATCATCATGGACGGCAATGGCCGCTGGGCCAAGCGGCGGGGGCTCCCGCGGCTGATGGGCCACCGCGCTGGGCGTCGGTCGGTGCGCGAGGTCGTTGAAGGGTGCGTGGAGCTGGGCGTGCGCGTGCTCACGCTCTACACCTTTTCCCTCGAGAACTGGGAGCGCACGCCGGGCGAGGTGCGGGGGTTGATGCGGATTCTCGAGCAGGTCCTCAAGGACGAGCGCGAGGAGCTGAAGAAGAACAACGTCCAGCTCCGCACGATCGGCCACGTGGATCTCCTGCCCGAGCGAAGCCGCGAGATCCTGGACGAAACGCGCCGCTTCCTCGGGGATTCGACCGGCCTCACGCTGGTGCTTGCGCTCTCCTACGGGGGACGCGCGGAGATCGTGGACGCCGCGCGGCGCATCGTCGCGGCCGACCGGAAGCGGCACATCCCCATCGGGCAGATCGACGAGGAGTTCTTCCGGAAGCAGCTCGACACCGACGGCCTCCCCGATCCCGACCTCCTGATCCGGACGAGCGGAGAGCTCCGCGTCTCGAATTTCCTCCTCTGGCAGCTCGCCTACGCGGAGTTCTGGGTCACGGACACTCTCTGGCCCGACTTCCGCCGGAAGCACCTCTACCAGGCCGTCTATGACTTCCAGCATCGAAGCCGGCGTTTCGGCCGCGCGGACTGAGCCCGCGCCGCCTACGACCGCGTCCGAGCCCACGCCGCGGGCCGATGCGGCAGGCGCCGCGGTGACGGCGGAGATCGCGCCGGGGCGCCGCGACGCGTCCTTCCCGCTGCGCGTGGCGAGCGCCGCCCTCTTCCTCCCGCTCCTGGTCCTCGCGGCTCGCGTCGGGGGCGTGGTCTGGCTCATCTTCACGCTCCTCGTCGTGGGAATCGCGCTCCGCGAGTTCTATCACATGATGGAATCGAAGGGCTTGATGCCGCACTGGAAGTCGGGCACGTTCGCCGCGCTCCTCCTTCCGATCGGCTCGCACCTCCGCCTGAACACAGGGCGCACGGCCGAGTGGAACCTGGGCGGGCTCCTCACGGTCCTGATCGGCGCCATCCTTCTCGCCGAGCTGCGCCGCGGAGCGGGGAAGCAAGCGGTCGCGAACATTGCGGCCACGCTCCTCGGGGTTTTTTACATCGGATGGCTGGGGAGTCACATCGGCCTCCTCCGCGAGCTGCCGCGGCCCTGGGGGCTCCCGTACGCGCTGGGCGCCTCCTTCGCGCTCCTGCCCTTCTTCCTGGCGTGGGTCTGCGACACGGCCGCCTACGCGGTGGGTCTCGCCTTCGGGCGGACCAAGCTGATGCCCGACGTGAGCCCCAACAAATCGGTCGAGGGCGCGGTGGCGGGCCTGGTGGCCGCGGTGGGCGCGGCGTTTTTCGCGCGCGCGTGGTTCGCCCCGTATCTCACCGCGGTGGACGCGGCGGTGCTCGGAATTCTGGTGGGCGTGCTGGGGCAGCTCGGGGACCTGGTCGAGTCCCTCTTAAAGAGGGACTCTCTCACCAAGGACACGTCGCACCTGATCCCCGGCCACGGCGGCGTGCTCGACCGGTTCGACAGCGTTCTCTTCGCCGCTCCGGTGGTCGCCTACTACCTGATTCTCCGGGTGCTCCCGTGATCCGGGTCGCCCTTCTCGGCGCGACTGGATCGATC
>JBKJXM010000360.1:0-3750 GCA_046716305.1 Candidatus Eiseniibacteriota bacterium | reverse complement strand
CATCCGGAACAACCGGGTCGCTACCGTCCCTTCCGTCGGTGTTGCCACTGCTCCCACCTGCGGCACGAAAAACGAATTCGTGACGTCCGGAACTCCGGCAGTGGCGGACGGGACCGAGACGGCGGCGAGAGATGCGGCAGCGGCGAGCGTCGCGAGGATTCGGTGAGTCATGGCGTGGACGTCCTCCTGATTTCCTTGGGGTCGAGTCGCGGGCCGAAGCCACCGCTTCGGCGATCCGGCTCCGACGGATGCGTGGGCGGGGCGGATCGGCCCGCGAGATTGGTGTGGATTCTAGCGGGCGCGCGTGTCGGCGACATTGCGAGCACCTGACTTCACGGTTACGCCCACTTCAATCCTTGAATAGAAGCGCCTTGAACCGGCCGTGGCGCTCCACGACCGAAGGAACGAATCGAAGAGACAAGGAATCTCCTGCCTGCGCGTCCCGCGCCGTGATCACCACGTCCCGGTGCAGGGTGAAGTTGCGATACCGCTCCGCGCGTCCCGTCGTCACGCGAACCAACTTGAGATCGCGGCCGCCATGGAGACCGACGGTCCGGCCCGCTCCCGCGAGGCTGGTCGGGAGCGCCAGCTCCCAGGCGTCGTCCGCCGTGATGCGGGTGATCGGCCGGCTCTCCGGAAATTCGGGCCAGCAGATCACCTCGAACTCGCGCTTCGTGACGCGGAGCGCATGCATCCCGCGCTCGTCGCGTGTCTGAATGTCCGCCAGGAGAAGCCGCGCCAGGTCCGCAAGGGAGGACGCGCCGCCGGTCAGCTCGAGGGCGACGCGCGGTGCATTTCGCCGTCCCGTGATGACCGATGACGACTCCGGATCGGCTGGCGGGAGGTAGCCCGGCGAGCGTTCCAGAGGCGAGCGCGGGCGGGGGGCGGGGCTCTTGCCCGAGCGCGGAGCGGAGGGGCCCTGGCGCACGCCGGCGGTGACGGCCTTCGCCAGCACGGGGACTTCACTCCCTCGTGCCGCCGCAACCGCCTTCGCCGGCCCTCGCGCCGGCCCGGGCGCAAAGGCCCACGCGATGAGCGCGGTGGCGAGCACAAGGGCGACGTCGATCGCGATCGCCGTGGCGAGCGTGGGCGGGGGGGTGCGTCTCATCGCGCCGCTACCCACGGAGGCTCATCGCGAGCGCGAGGGTCCGACCCGTGCGGTAGCGCCGCGTCACCTGGTCGAGCTGCCGGAACTCGGTCGCACGATTGAGCAGGTTCTCGGCTGAAAACTTCAAGCGGAGGGAAGGCGAGAGCCGGCGGCTCGCCGAGAGGTCCAAGGTGATCGGCGGATGCTCGTAGATATCCGGCAAGCTGGTCTGGGACGCGCCCGCCCCCACCTGCGTCAGCCGCTCGCCGAATGCGCTGAGCTGAAGCGACCCATCGGTCGCCTCGGACCTGTAGTAGAGACCGGCATTGAGCGCGTAGGTCGATTGGCCCTGGAGCGGCCCCTTTCGAAAGAACGGGTTGCCGTCTCCGGCGAGCCGCGTCTGGACGCGAACGCTCGACTCCACGCGCGAGTAATTCATGCTGAGCGACCAGTGGTCGAGTGCGTTCGGGCTCCCCGGGATCGGCAGCACGCGAGCGGCTGCGTCCCAAATTCGGGCCGTTCCCAGGCGAGCCTCCACCTCGGCGCCGCGGACGCGCCCGTCGCGCCCGTTACGCGGGGTCAGGATGTACCCGCCCGAGGAGCCGAGCACCACACTCTCGATCGGCTGGAAGAGCACTTTCCGGAACGCGCTGATCGAGAGCAGTTCCTGCGTACCCGGATAGACTTCCCAGCGCGCATCGTAGTTCTGGATGGTGGTTGCCTTGATCTCCGGATTACCTACTTCCGAGTACCCCGTCTCGTAGTCGTACATGTCGAACGGACTCATCTCGCGAAGCTCGGGCCGGGATACCGTGACGCTATAGCCGAGGCGTGCGTTGATCGATGGGGACACGCGCCACGTCAGGTTTGCCGCGGGGAGAAACTTGTTATCGATCAGTCTTACGTCCGTCTGCTTGGCCGTCGTGACGAACGGGCTCTTAGCCTCGACTATCTGATCGGACCTCTCATTGCGCACGCCACCCTGGAGCGTGAGGCCCTTCAGGGGATCGAGCTCTGCAAGACCGTATCCGGCGAGAACGTGCTGGCTAGCCCGGTAAAGGTCGTTCTCCCGGGTCCCCTCGGTGAGGGTGAAATATCCTGGACGGATATTCTCGTCGACGAGGAGCAACTCGGGAGGAAGCGTGGGGTCGAGCGAGTCGCGCGCTGCACTCCCGTAGTCGAACCCGAGCCGCCGAAACGATGAGAGCCGGTTCTTGTGACGGATCAAGCCGCCCGCCTTCATCATGAAACGGCGCTCCCCCGGGAGCTGGAACGTTCTGGAGAGATCGGCTCCGCTCGAGCGATCGTACTCGTTCATGTCTCCGAAGATGCGCGTGAGGGAAACCCGGCTCCGGCGGGATAGGGCCAGCTTCCCGTCCCCGTTCGATTCGTAGACGCTTTCGCGCCGGTCGGGCTCGTCGCGCATCGCCTCGGAGTAGGTCGCCCTCCAGTCCAGGCGCACGCCCCCGAAGGGCCCCAGCAGGTGCTCGCCGCTCGCGGTCCCGGAGAGCAGTCCCCTCTCGATGTAGTTGAGGCTCGAGACGCGCACGGCCTGGGAACCGAAATTGAAATTGGGTCCCTGCATGATCCGGACATTGTCCTCGGCCGATCTCGTGTACAGGGTGCGCAGCCGCAGCGCGTTCCCCTCGGCAAGACGCAGGCTCAACGACGCTAGGCCGGCGCCCAGCACCTTCATAGTCGACTCATCGACCCGGTACAGGTAAAGCGGCGTGAGTCGCGTTGACGTGCCGGCGTAAGCATTGTTGTCGCGATCCTGGTTTGAAAGGCTGTTGGAAAGAGAGAGCGAACCCGTGAACCCGAGCTGCTTCCCGAAGAGGCGGAATCCCTGCCCGTACGTGCCGGCATAGCTGTAGTTGGGACGGGAGCCTGACCGCTTCGGACTCCAAGTCTTGTTGAAGGACCGGCCGAGCGCTTGGATTTCCTGGGAGCTGAGGCCCCCGACGCCGAATACGTTGCCGGAGCGCACGGGTTTGTCCCCCGCGAGTCTCACGACGGCGTCGGGGAGGGCGCGTGTCCCGTCGTCGAAGCCTAGAAAGTCGAAGGACCCGCCGGAGTAGGTCAACCGCTCGCGGGCGAAGCGGGATCCCGAATAACCGGTGGAGACCCCCTGGGTGAAGCGCTTCCCTTCCACGCCATCGCGGGTGTGGATCTGGATAACGCCGCCGGCGAACTCCCCATCCTGATCGGGGGTGTAAGTCTTCTGCACGACGATATCGTCGATCGTGCCCGATGGAAAAATGTCGAGAGGCACGACCCGCTTGTTGGGCTCGGGTGTCCCCAGGCTGGCCCCGTTCAATTGCGTCGAGCTGTAGCGCTCTCCCATGCCGCGCACGTAGACGTAGCGCCCCCCTACGACGGAGAGGCCGGTCACACGTTGGAGGGCCTCGGCCGCGTTGGCGTCCGTCGATTTTGAGATTTGCTCGGCGCTGATGGCGTCGCTCACGTGGTCCACCTTCTTGCGCTGGGCGAGCGTCGCCGCCTCGGTGTTCCGCTTCTGCTCCCCTTGAACCTCGACGCCCTTGATCTCAAGCGGCCGCGGCGTGAGCGTCATCGAGATCTCGACGGTTGAGCCCGCGGCCACGATCACTCCGTCCCGAACGTTCACGGCGTACGACTGCGCGTAGAAGAGCACGCGATACACA
>JBKJXM010000359.1:0-16767 GCA_046716305.1 Candidatus Eiseniibacteriota bacterium | reverse complement strand
GTCCCTGGTCCGCGATCGCGTGCTCGCCTGCGCCACGGTGGCGCCGGGCGCGCGCGCGTTCTACCGGTGGAAGGGGAAGGAGCACGCGGAGCCGAGCACCCTCCTCTGGGGGAAGACCACCCGGGCGAGCGCGCGCGCCGCGGTCCGAACGATCCGCGAATCCCATCCCGACGAGGTGCCGGAGATTCTCGTGCTGCCGATCCTCGGCGGCCACGCCCCCTACCTGGCCTGGCTGGCCGGCGAAGTGAGGCGCCCGTGAGCCTTCGGGCCAAGAGCGCCCCGGGCGAGATTCTCTTCTTCGGCGGACGCCTGCTCGATGCGCCGCGCGCCGCCAAGCTCCCCGCGCCGGGCCGCGTCCGGCCCCTTCGCAAGGGCTCGGCGGGTGAGGCCGTCTGGGTGCGCGCCGGTCGGATCGAAGCGGTGGGGCCGTATGGCGCCCTGCGCCGGCGGGCGGGGAAGTCGGCCAAACCGGTGGACTTGAAGGGCGGGACGCTCACGCCCGGATTCACCGACGCGCACATCCATCTGATGACCTGGATCCGCGCCCTCGACGAGCCGTGGATGGAAGAGCAGACCCCCGAGGCGGTCGAGCGCGCCGTCCGGAGCCGCCGAGAGTCGGCCCCCTCCGAAGAGTGGCTCCTCGTCCGCGGCTGGGTGCCGCGGGAGTGGGCGCCCGAGCGCCGCTCGCGCGCGATGCTCGACCAGATCGCGCCCGACCGGCCGCTTCTCCTCTACGCGGTGGACGGCCATTCCGTGTGGGCCAACGCGGCCGCGCTCGTCCGGGCCGGCGTGGCTGAGGGGACGCCGGATCCCCCGGGCGGCGTGGTCGAGCGCGATTTCCGCGGGGGCCTGACCGGCATCCTGATCGAGGCGGCCGACAAGCCGGCCCGCGCCGCGGTGACCCACCGCGAGGATCCGGCGGCCACGCTGCGCCGCGCCCTGGCCCGGGCCCGTGGCCTCGGGATCACATCGGCGCACGACTACGACCGCTCAGCCACGTGGCGCGCGGCGCAGGATCTGGAGAGCGCGGGGTCGCTCGGCTTCCGGCTCCTCCTGTCGGTGCCCCTCGCGTCCCTGGACCACGCGATCGGGTTGGGGCTCCGGAGCGGTTTCGGAACCGAACAGCTCCGGATCGGCCCGGTGAAGATGTTCGCCGACGGGACGCTCGGCTCAGCCACCGCGCTTCTCGAGAGTCCCTACGAGGGCACGGGGCGGGTGGGCATCGAAGTGACGCTGCGGGAGGAGCTGGTGGACGGTTGCCTCCGGGCCGCCGAGGCGGGGCTCGCCGTCGCGATCCACGCGATCGGCGACCGGGCGGTCCGGAACGCGCTCGACGCGATCGCGGAGCCGCTGGCGCGAGGCCTTTCCTACCCGCTCCCGCCGAGGGTCGAGCACGTGCAGCTGGCCCGCACCGAGGACTTTGCACGCTTCCGGGAGCTGGGCGCGGTCGCCTCCGTGCAGCCGATCCACCAGGTCACGGACCGCGCCGTGGCGCGGGAGCATTGGGGGGAGCGCACGGCTCGCTCGTATGCGTGGAAGAGCCTCCTGGCCGCGGGCGCGCCGCTCCTCTTCGGCTCCGACGCCCCATTCGATCGCGCGGGCCCTCTGCTCGCGATCCAGGCGGCCCTGACACGCCGGTCGCCGGAGGAAACCCCCGCCGCCGCCTTCCACGCCGAGCAGCGCCTTCGACTCACGCAGGCGCTGCGCGCCCACCTCGAGGAGCCGCACCGCGCGGCGGGGTGGAAGACTCCTCGTGGTCGCATCGCGCCCGGGTTCGGAGCCGACCTCGTGCATTTTGATCGGGATTTTTCCTCGATGCCGGTCGATTCCTGGCACCAAGTCAAGGTGGGCGGTGTATGGGTGGGCGGAAGCCGACAAATTATCGAAAATAGTTAGGTTTACGTCTCTCTCTCCTTGTTCGACAACGGTGCGATTGTTATAATGATCTCGCGTCTCCTTCCTAGTCGTCGTCTCGCCGGGCGGACTCACTCAAAGGCCCCGCCTAAATGAAGATGAATCGGCTCGTCGGGCTCACCATAGCGCTTCTGCTTGCCTGCGTTTCTCCCGCCGCGGCGCAGTACTATGCCTTCGGGAAGAACAAGGTACAGTACGAGTCATTCAAGTGGCTCACGCTGCAAGGCCCGCACGTCGAGATCTTCTACTACCCCGAGGAAGAACCGCTCGCCCGCCTCGCGCTGGTGCTCGCCGAGGAGAGCTACGCCGACCTAAAGATCAAGTTCGGGCACGAGGTGGATCGCCCCGTGCCGATGATCGTCTTCGCCTCCCACCACCACTTCGAGCAGAACAACGTGAGCCCCTTCCACGTCCCCGAGGGGGTGCAGGGGTTCACCGAGTATCTGAAGGGCCGCGTGGTGCTCCCGTTCACCGGGTCCTACGCCGAATTCCGCCATGTCATCCATCACGAGATGGTGCACGTGTTCCAGTTCTCGCTGCTCGACACGGTCTACAAGAAGCATCGCCGGAGCACCTACCTCGTCCCGCCGCTGTGGTTCTCGGAAGGCCTGGCCGAGTACTGGTCGAACGAGTGGGACGCGCAGGGGACGATGGTCCTCTCGGACATGGTGCTCGAAGGGCAGCTCCCCACGATCAACGAGATGTGGCGCTACAACGGCACCTTCACGATCTACAAGCTGGGGCAGTCGATCTGCGAATACATCGGAGAGACCTACGGTCAGGACGCGCTCCGAAGGCTCTACACGGACGTCTACAAGGACGACCGCTTCGAGAAGCTCCTCGGACGCGTGACCGGCGTGCCGGCCTCGCGCCTCTCCGAGGACTGGATCTACGCCATGAAGCGCCGCTACTTCCCGGACGTGAAGGACCACGTGTCCCTCGCGTCGGCCGCGGAGGAGCGCGCGGTCTCGCAGGGGCTGAATCTGAAGCCGGTCGCGGTCCCGGACACCACCATCCTGGGCGGGTTCCGCTATCTCTTCCTCTCCGCGCGGAGCGGCTACACGAACATCTACAGCGCCTCGTGGAAGGGTCGCGAGCGCGACGTGAAGTCGGTGGTGCGCGGCCAGCGCTCGCCGCAGTTCGAGTCGTTCCATCCCTTCCAGAGCCGGATCGACGTGTCGCGAAAGGGAGAGCTGGTCTTCGTCTCCAAGTGGAACCAGAGTGACGCGCTCTTCGTGATGGACCTGGCGACGGAGAAGGTGACGCTCAAACGCCACTTCGACGGCATGACGACGCTCGCCTCGCCCGCGTGGTCTCCCGACGGCCAGGCGGTCGCGTTCTCCGCGATGACGCCGGCCGGCCAGTCCGACCTCTATCTTTTCCATCCGGCCACCGGCGGGTTGACGCGGCTGACCAACGACGACTACTCCGACGGCGATCCCACCTGGTCGCCCGACGGCAAGACCCTCGCGTTCACGTCCGACCGGACGCGCTACGGGAAGGACGGCCACCAGAATCTGTTCCTGATCGAGATCGCCACCGGCGAGGTCCGCTACCTCACCTGTGGTCCGTGGATCGACCAGTCTCCGCGCTGGTCCCCGGACGGGGCGCGCATCGCCTTCGCATCCGACCGCGACGGCGGGTTCAATCTTTACGCCGTCGATCCGCAGGGGAACGGCGCCCGGCTCACCAAGCTGCTCGGCACGGCGCTCGACCCGGCGTGGACGCCCGACGGCCGCTCGCTGCTCTTCACCGGATTCCGGAAGCAGGGATTCGGGATCTACCAGATGCCCGTGACGCCTCCGGAAGCGTCGGCCGATTGCTTCGCGCTCGTCCTCGAGGCCTCGCCGCCCCAGTGGGGGTGGGAGGAGACGCTGGCCCAGGCCACGCAGAAGCCCGAGTCGTATGAGCCGCGCTACGGCCTCGACCTCCTCTCGGGCGGGCTCTCGTTCACGCCCTCGGAGAACGGGGGCGAGGGACTGGTCGGCGCCTTCAGCGACCTCCTCGGAAATCGCACCTACATCTTCCAGGTCGGCAATACCGCCTCGACAGCGGGTGACATCCTCTCGCGCATGAACGCGGGCGCCTGGTACATCAACCGCCAGCACCGCTGGAACTACGGCGTCGGGCTCTTCCACCAGGCGGCCGACTATCGCGACGCGCTCGACATCACCTACTTCGAGCGTCGGGCGGGCGGCTCCCTGATCGCGTCGTATCCGTTCTCGCGCTTCAGCCGCATCGAGGGGAGCGCGCAGGCCTTCTACGACCAGAAGGAGCGGAAAGACGGCTCACATCGGGAAGGGTTCCTGACCAGCCACTCGCTCTCGCTCATTCGCGACAACACGCTCTGGTTCGCCACGGGGCCGCGCGACGGCTCGCGCTACAACCTGACCGGGGCCCTGACGACCAACTGGAACACCGGCCACGCCGAGAATCTCACGCTGAGCGCCGACTACCGGCGCTACCTGCGCATCAGCCAGTGGACCACGCTCGCGATGAGGGTCCAGGGGCGGGCCTCCAACGGCGCCGACCCCGAGCGCTTCGTCATGGGGGGAACGCACTCGCTGCGCGGATACGGACGCCGCAGCATCTACGGCACGCGCCTCTATCTCGCGAACGTGGAGTATCGCTTCCCGCTCTTCTCCCACCTGGTGCTCGGCGTTCCGTTCCGGGGTCTCGCGCTTCCGGGCGTGGAAGGGGCGGTCTTCGCCGATGCTGGAAACGCGTGGGAGAAATTCGAGTCCATTCCGAGCCCGAAGGGGAGCTTCGGAGTGGGGCTTCGCATGAGCCTCGGCGGGTATATGGTCCTCCGCTATGACATCGCGCGCCGGACCGATTTCAAGGACGTCCGGCCGGGCTGGGAGCGCGAGTTCTATCTCGGATTCGACTTCTGATCCGCCGCCGGCGGCCCAGGGACGGGCGATCCTCCGCACCCTACTCGCGACGCTGACGTCGGCGGCCGCGCTCGCCGTGGCCACCGGCGTGCAGGCCGGCTCGACCCTCTCGCCCGAGGGGGCTCGACCCGATTCCGCGGTCGCGACGCTCCGGGTGGAAACCCGGCCGACAGGACTGATGGTCCTGGTCGACGGGGTCCGCGTGGGACGCTCCCCGGTGGGGCCGCTCTGGGTCGCGGCCAAGACGATCCGGGTGCAGGCGATCCCCGAGGATCCCCGGCGCTTCGAGCCCGGGCGCGACACGGTCGTCGTCGCGCCCGGCCCAGGGGAGTCGGTCACGGCCACGATCGACCTCCGCCCTTCGGTCCTGATCCGCGCCGTGCCCGAGCCGGCGGCCCTCTTCCTGGAAGACGGCGGCTCCGCCGGGTCCGACTCGCTTCTCGGCCAAACGCCGTATCGCGCGCTCCCGTACCGCCTCGAGCGCCGCGCCTTCCGTATCGTGGCTCCCGAGCACGCTGACTCCACGCTCTCGGGGGAATGGATCCTCGCGCGAGCCCCGCAGGGGGGGACGGTCACGGTCGCGCTCCGCCGTGTCGTCGCGCCTCGTCTGCTCCCCGAGCCCCACCGGCCGCCGCCCTTGATCCGCCGCCGCTGGTTCCAGCTCGCGCTGATCGGCGCCGGAGCCGCTCTGACCGGAACCTCGGCCATCCTTCGTCACCGGGCCGACCGCTGGTACGACCGCTATCTCGGCTCGTCCGATCCCGCCCAGATCGAGCGCTACTACGATCGCACGGCGCACTACGACCGGCTCGCGGGGGCGTCGCTGGGCAGCGGCCAGGCGCTCCTGACGGCGGGAATCTTCCTCCTCGTGACCAGCGCCACCCGGTGACCGCCGCGCGCATCCTCTCCGCCATCGTGCTGGCACTATTGGTGGGCGCCGGCTGCTCCCCGCGCGACCGCTCGAACCCCTTCGATCCCCAGAACCAGACCACGCACGGGGGCCTGACGGGATTCAACGCGATCGCGGGAGACGGGGTTGTCAGCCTGCGCTGGCCGCTCCTCACGCAGCAGGGTGTCCAGAGCTATCGCATCGACCGGTGGATCCTCGGAAGTCGGCCGCTGCCGCTCCCCGGCGCCGTCTACCCGGCGCACGTGTCGGCGGCCGAGGATCTCTCCGCCCGGAACGACACGACCTACCTCTACCGCCTGGTCGCGCTTCTCGAGTCGGGGGGCACGTCCGAGAGCCCGCCCGACACCGTGACGCCCGGCACGCGGCGGACGATGGTGCTGGTGGCCGATCTGCCCGGAGTGGTCGGTTTGTCTCCCGACGCGCGCGACATCCTATTCGGGAATCAGGCGAGCGAGCCGTACGACGATCTGGATCTCGACTCGACGCGGGGGATCTTCTGGCTGAGCCAGTACGACCGCGGCCGCATCCTCGGGCGCAATTTCGAGGGGACGGGCGTGGGCTACGAGTACTTCCTGGACCATCCGACCGACTTGGCCATATCGACCCGGCACGCGATCGTCTGGGCCGCCCAGCCGGAGCGGCGACGAGTCGCACGCATCGGCACGACCGACAGCTTGCGGACTCCGATCGCTGGCGTCGGCCCGGCGCGCATCGTCGAGGCCAACAGCGAAAACTCGACCCTGTGGATCGGCGCCGACGACGGCGGCGTCTTCTACGCCAGCTCGGCCACGGCCGACACGATCCAGTCGTGGCGCCTCGACGCGCGCATCAATTCGATCGCGGTCGACGCGGCGGCGGACATCGCGTGGGTGACGACGCGCACGGGGGACCTCTGCGACCTCTATCGCGTCACACCCGGCAGCGCTACGGTCGAGCGGATCCGCACCGGCCTCCTGAACGTGACCGACATGGAGGTGGAGACCGTGACGCGCACGCTCTGGGTGTGCGAGCGCGGCGCGCCGCTCACCGGGAACGGGCGATTGACCCGTCTGGATCCCGCAGGGGTGCCGCTCACGACCGTGACCGGCCTCGAGCCGTACGCGCTGACCGTGGAGCCGGGCTCGATCACGTGCTGGGTCACCGACATCAAGTCGGACCGGCTGATCGAGGTGGGAGCGAATGGAGCGATTCTCCGCCGATCTCCACGGCTCGGAGTTCCGTACGGCGTGCGTGTCGATCGCCCCTGACGCCGGGCCGTGGCACAACGGTTGCAGCGTCCGCACAACGACGCCCGGCCCTTCCCTTGAGGCGGGGTCTTAAGAAACGGAAGGATCCGCCAGTCCTGAAACCGGATAGCAAGTAGGCACAGTCGGCGAAAGCCAGGTCTCGCAGCGATCGCCGATGTTGCTAACGGGCACGGACCGGTGGCGAATCGTGCACTCTGCATCGTTCAGGAGGATGAGGAGAATGCCACGCACCCGCCAAAAGCTTGTCACGCTGGACGCCGTCGAAGAGATTTCGCGGCGGGTCCCAGGGTACAAGGGCTATCAGGAGCTGACGCAGCGGCGCGATGACGATCGGCGGTTTCGAAGCAGCATCGCCGAGCACCTCGCGGGAGAAGCGCACCGGCTCGAGCGGATCGAAGGGCATCAATTCCGGGACGACTTTTCCGACCTTCTGGAAGAGGTGGACGCGGGAGCGAGGAAGCTGGAGTTCCTGGCCGACGCCATCTCCATGCCTTCGCCCGCGCAGAAGAGCTCGCTGTCGGACGACGCCGCCGAATCCGCCGGTCCTCTCGACCGGCAGATCTTGGAGGAGCTGGACCGGCTGCACCGACTGGTGCATGAGCTGGAGAAGGCCTACATCCACGATGAGCGCTTCGAGATGAACCTGGCCGAATTGCGCGGCATCACCGAGACGATCGCCGACCTGATCGAGCAGCGGAACGTCGCGCTGACCAAATAGCCGGCGCCGCCAAGTACCGGACGCACGGCGCCGTGCAATTCGGGGCTCCCCGATTGCCGTTCGGGGAGCCCCTGCTGTATCCTTCGATCACGCTCCCCCGCGCAGCCGACCCGAGGGTGTCCCCTTCTTGACCCGACGCCTCTATTACGAAGACTCCCGCTGCCGACAGTTCCAAGCCGCCGTCGTGACCGCGCGCCCCGAAGGGGGCGATACGCTGGTCCTCCTGGACGCGACCGCCTTCTACCCAGGCGGCGGCGGACAGCCCTCGGATCGGGGGCACCTGGGCGACCGGCCGGTGCGGGACGTGACCGTGGAGGACGGCGAGATCTGGCACCGCCTGGCAGGGACGGCGGCCCCGGGGCCGAGCGTCGAAGGCCGCCTGGACTGGGAGCGGCGCTTCGATCACATGCAGCAGCACACGGGGCAGCACGTCCTCTCCCGCGCCTTCGTCGAGGTCGCGAAGGCGGACACGCGCTCCTTCCACCTCGGCGATCTGGTGGTGACGATCGACGTGGACCTTCCGGAGCCCGCGCCGGCGCTCCTTCGCCGGGTGGAGGATCTCGCGAACCGGATCGTCTGGGAGGATCGCCCGGTCGTGACCCACGTGGTTCCTCTCGAGCGGGCGCGGGCGTTTCCGCTTCGGAAGCCGCCCGACGTCGAAGGGGACGTGCGGGTCGTCGAAGTGGAGGGGTTCGACTGGTCGGCGTGCGGGGGAACCCACGTGGCGCGGTCGGCGGAGGTGGGGATGATCGCGATCGTGGGAACCGAGCGCTACAAAGGGGGGACCCGCGTCTCCTTCGTCTGCGGCGGCCGCGCGCTCCGCCGGCTTCGCGAGGCCACGGACCTTCTTCGCGGGCTCTGCCTGGAATTCACCTCGGGGGAAGAGGACCTGCCGCGGGCCATCACCCGACTGAAGTCCGAGCAGAAGAGGCTCGAGGCGAGGCTCAAGCCTCTCCTGGCCGAGTCGATCGCGCGCGAGGCGGAATCCCTTCTGGCCGAGGCCGAGCGGGGTAGCGCCGGACCCGTGGTCGCGCGCTACTTCCCCGAGCGGAGCCCGGAGGAGGTGTCGGCCCTGGCGGGGCAGGTGGCCGCGCGGGGCGGCATCGCGCTCTTCGCGGCCGGGGCAGCCGGGGCAGCAGGCGCGCCAGGGGCAGTGGCATCGGAAGAGATCGCGCGGGCGCACTTTTCCGCGCCGAAAGGTACAATATCCGTCGGGGCAATCCTCGCCGGCCTCTGCCGCTCCCATGGAGCGAAGGGGGGCGGACGCCCGGAGGCGGCGCAGGGCGCGATCCCGGCGGACCGCGCCGCGGAGGCGATCGAGGCGGCGCGCCTGGTCGCGCTGTCCGGGGCAAACCAGAAGTAAACGGAGAGTGACGGAATGAAGGTGCAACCCGGATATCGCTGTGGGGTGGGGACGCCGGCGCGATGGGCCGTGGTGGCTCTCGCCCTGGCCGCCCTCACGCTCGCGGCCCCCCCGCGCGACGTCCAGGCGCAAGCGTTCGGACAGAACAAGGTCCAGTACAAGCAGTTCAAGTGGAAGGTGCTCCGCACCGAGCACTTCGACGTCTACCACTACCAGGGAACCGAGGAGCCGGTGCAGCACGCCGCGCTCATGGCCGAGCGGGCCTACCAGCGCCTGAGCCGCGTCCTGGGGCATCAGATCCGCGCGCGCGTGCCGCTGGTCCTCTACGCCTCCCATACCGACTTCGAGCAGACCAACATCACGCCCGGGCTGATCGGCGTCGGCACGGGCGGCGTGACCGAATTCCTGAAACGGCGCGTCTTCCTTCCCTTCACCGGTTCCTACGCCGAGCTGGACCACGTCCTCACCCACGAGATGGTGCACGCCTTCCAGGTCGACGTCCTCTTCGGCGACCGGCCCGGCATCGTGTCGAACCCGTTCGCGAACTCGCCTCCGCTGTGGTTCATGGAAGGGATGGCCGAATACCTCTCGGTGGGCGAGATCGACACGAACACCAAGACCTGGCTGCGCGACGCGTCGCTGGAGGGGTATCTCATCCCGATCCAGGTGCTCGCGTACGTCGGCGACATCCGCGTCTACCGTTTCGGGCAATCCATCTTCCAATACCTCGCCGACACCTACGGCATCCAGAAGATCGGCGAGATCTTGAAGCGAACCCGCCGGATGGGGAGCATGGAGCGGGCGCTCGAGTCCTCCACGGGACTCACGGTCGAGGTCCTGTCCAAGAAGTGGCAGGAGTCGGTTCGGAAGGAATACCTGCCGCAGATCGCCGACTACGAGAAGCCCGACGCCATCGCCTCGAAGCTGACCGACTCGGAGCACGACTTCTCCAACTTCAACGTCGCGGTCGGGGTCGCTCCGTCGGGGACGCAGATGGTCTACATCTCCGACAAGAGTATGTACAACAACGTCTATCTTGCCTCGGCGATCGACGGGAAGGTGTTCAAGAAGCTGGTGGAAGGGGAGCGCACCGCCTCCTTCGAGCAGCTCCGCTTCTTCAGCACCTCCATCGCGTGGTCCCCCGACGAGAAGACCGTGGCGCTGCCGGCCAAGGTCGGCGGGGAGGACGCGATCTACCTGATCGAGATCCCGTCCGGAAAGATCAGGCGGAAGCTGCGATTTGGCCTCGACGCGATCTACTCGCCCACCTGGTCGCCCGACGGGCGGCGGATCGCGTTCGTCGGGATCAAGAACGGCTGGTCCCACCTGATGGCCGCGGACGCCGACGGAAAAAACCTCACGCGGCTCGTGGGCGGGCCGTATGCGGTGCGCGGGCCGGTGTGGTCGCCGGATGGGACCAAGATCGCCTTCGCGACCGACCAGGGGGAGGGGACCGACCTCTCGCGGCTCATCTTCGGGAAGCTTCGCCTGGCGCTGCTTGACGTGGGGACTCGCCGCCTGACGGTGATGCCGAAGCAGCGCGGATCGAACTTCTCCCCGCAGTGGATGCCCGACGGCAAGTCGCTCGTCTACGTCTCGGACCGGGCGGGCATTCCCAACATCTACCGCATGGACCTGGCGACCGCCGACTCCTACCGGCTTTCGAATCTCCTGAACGGCGTCTCGGGGATCGTGGCGGACGCGCCGTGCATCTCGCTCTCCGCGGACGGACGGCGGCTTCTGTTCACGGCGTTCACCCGCGGCGGCTGGGACATCTATTCGGTCCGGGACACGCGCCGCTTCCTCGCGCCGTCGTCCGATCTCATCGCGGGCGCCGACGCGCGCTCCCAGTCCCTCGTGCCGCTCGGAACCCGCGTGGAGGCCGCGGCCGGGGCCTCCGAAGGGACCGTCGGCGGCTCCGCCGCGGGCGCCGATGCGCCGGCCCCGGGGCACGACTCCGCGGACTCGAATCCGTCCGTCGCGGCCCGGATGTCGCTCGCGCCCGACAGCGCGGTCGCTCGCGCCATGGGGCCCGCTCCGGACAGCTCGGGCGTGGTGGACACGACGCTCGCGCTTTACGTGCAACAGGTCTACCGCGAGCCCCTCGCCGACAGCACCTCCTTCGTGCGGCTCCCCTACAAGGCCCGGTTCTCCCGCGACTTCATATCGGGCGGAGCGCTCTTCGCTTCGAACGTTGGATTCGCGGGATCGAGCGTGATCTCCTTCAGCGACGTGCTCGGAAACCACAACATCCTCGCCGTGCTGAACCTGTACGGAGACCTGACCGACTCCGACATCTACCTCGCGTATACCAACCTGGCGCGCCGGACCAACTACGGATTCGCGGTCTTCCAGTACCGAAACGACCTCCTCCTCTTCTCGGCGCCGTCGAGCGACGACGTCGAGAGCCAGATCTACCGCGGCGGCGCGATCTTCTTCTCGCGCCCCTTCAGCCGCTTCCGGCGGTTCGAGTACGGGATCGAGGCGGCGGCCCTGAGCGAGCGCGTGCTCCGGTTCAATTACGACCTGGGCACCGTCTCCACGGTGCGGAGCAACGGCGAGTTCTTCTACGTGGCCCCGAACATCGGTCTGGTCGCCGACAACGCGCTCTACGGAACCACCGGTCCCATCAACGGGGGGCGCTCGCGCTACACCGTGGAGACCGCGATCGGGGACGTGCACTACACCACGGGGCTCATGGATTGGAGGCGGTACACCAACATCCACCGCCGATTCTCGATCGCGCAGCGGCTCATCGCGGGCGCCTCGTTCGGGCGGGACCCGCAGCTCTTCCGATTCGGCGGCGCCTTCACGTATCGCGGCGTGAACTACGGCGATCTCAAGGGGTCGCGCGCCCTGCTCGGCAATCTCGAGCTGCGCTTCCCCCTGATCGAGCAGCTCCGGCTGGGATGGCCGCTCGCGATCAACCTGGGCGGGATCAACGGCGTCGCCTTCGTGGACGCCGCCTCGGCATGGAACAAGGGTAACGATCCGATCTTCTTCACCAACGAGGGCGGACTGCGGACGAAGGACATGCACCTGGCCTTCGGGTTCGGCGCCCGCGTGAACCTGGGCTATTTCATTCTCCGCTACGACTACGCGCGCGAGCATCGCCTCGAGGGCGGTGTGGGGAAGCCGCGGCACTTCGTGACCTTCGGCCCCGAATTCTAGGCCGCCCGCAATATGTGGCTCGCGTGGGACCGGGCGATCTTCCGCGCCATCCACCTCGGGCTGCACCATCCGTGGCTCGATCCCATCTTCCGATTTCTGACCGATCCGGGCCCGTACAAGATCCCTCTCTTCGTCGTGATCGGGTCCCTCTTCCTGACGCGCCGGCGGCGCGGGGTGATGGGTCTCCTGGTCCTGGCCCTCACGGTGGCGGCCGGGGACCAGCTCTCCTCCAACATCCTGAAGCCGATGTTCAAGCGCGCTCGCCCGTCCGTCGTCCTACCCGATGCGCGGCCCCTCTTCGGCATCCGGCGCACGAACGCGTTCCCCTCGGGGCACGCGACCAACAGCTTCGCGGCCGCCCCGATCGTGGCCTACGTCTTCCCGGAGGCGCGCATCGCGGCCTACGTCGTGGCGGCCGCGGTCGCCTTCTCGCGCATCTACGTCGGCGACCACTGGCCGTCGGACGTCGTGGGCGGGACGCTGCTCGGGCTCACTTTGGGACTCTTGGGGCGGAAGGCGCTCATTCGCCTGGAGCGGACGCTCGGTGTGCGGCGGCGCCCAGGCGAAGAATCGCCCAGTGCCGTCCCGTCACGCCCGAATCCCGCCGGTACGAGAAGAAGCGGTCCGGCCGGCACGCCGTACACTCGGGCGCGGCCGCCAACCGGCCGGGGGAGACGCCGGCGCTCTCCAGGGAAGCCGCGATCGCGGCGGGCAGATCGAGGGCGAATCGTCCGCTCCGGTGGGGTTTCAAGAGGAACGTAGGAAAGCGGGCCGCCACTTCCGACCCAATGGGGTAGCAGCAGGCATGAATGCACGGGCCGATGACGACGTGAATCTCGGAGGGGGGAATGCCGTGCCGCGCCAGGGTTTCCAGGGCGCGCACGCCGATCCCCAGGGCGGTGCCGCGCCATCCCGAGTGGAGGAGCGCGCCCCAGGCTCCGTCGCGCGAGACGAGGGCGACCGGGGCGCAGTCCGCCACGCTCACCGCGGCCCACGGATCTCCGGCGCGGAGGACAAATCCGTCGGCTTCGGCGCCCGCTGCGGCGGGACCGACGATGGCGGTGCCGTGTACCTGTCGGATTCGCCGCGGCTCGGCCTCGTCCATCCCCGCCTCCTTCCGGACGCTGGCGATGTTCTCGAGCACCGCCTCCTCGCGGTCGCCGGCCTTGAGCCCGACGTTGAGCGACGCGAACGGGCCCTCGCTCACGCCGCCGAGCCGGGTGGTCATGGAGAAGAGGGCGCCGTCCGGGAGCGAGCCCGGCGGCGCTGTCCAGAAGAGGGGCTTGCCCCCCTCGGTGTCGGTGCCCGGCATGCGATCGGTGGATGGCGCGCTCACGCCCGCCACTTTGCGGCCGTCCGCGCGCTTGCGCAAGCCGGATGCCTCGTCCTCCTCGCCGCCGCGGGCTGCGCGCGGGCCCCGGTCACCGGCTCGGGCTCGGGCGCGAAGGCTCGGGCGCACTTTCTCGCGTCGTCCGCGCGCGTCGAGCCCGCGTCGCGGGGCGTCGGTTCGCTGTCGCTCCGGCAGGGAGAGGCCCGCCAGGGGGCGCTCGACGTCCGGTGGGCGTCGGAAGCGGAGAGCATCGTCGTGGTCGGCTATGTCGGCCCCGTGCGCGCCCTCGACGCGATGCTCTTCGGAGACTCGCTGTTCGTGGGGCTTCGCCCGATGGAACTGGGATTGGCCGGGCCGGTCCTGGCCGAGGAGGGGCTCGGGCCTCGAGGCCTCCGGTTTCTGGCGAGGCCCTGGGATTTCAGCCCTCCCTGGATCCGATCCGCGATCGAGCACGGGACGGTGGAGCCCTGGGGCGACGGATGGCGCGTGGCGGGAGTTCTCCTCGGCGAAGGGGCGAATCCGTTCAGCCTGGAGCTGACCGCGAAGGGGGAGCCGTCGCGTCTCCGGATCGGCGCACCCGGCGGGCGCGGGACCCTGGTGACGATCCGCTACGGCGCGCCCCGGAGCTACCAGGGGGGATCGCTGCCGCGGTCGGTGGAATGGGAGCGCGGCCCCTCGACGGTGCGGCTCGCGATCGACGAATACGCGAGGCTCAAGCCCGCGCGCCTTCGCCACTCGCCGCCCGCCGATCCCGATTGGGTGGTGCTCTCGCTCGACGATCCGCGGAGCCGCGAGCTTCTGCGCCGCTTTCTCGGGATTGGCGCCGGAGAGGTGGAGCCGTGATCCGCGCGCGGCCCACAGTGGCAGTACTTCTGCTCGTGGCGGCCTCGATCGCGGCGATCGGCGCCGCGCCGCGCGAGGAGGTGCGCGAAACGTTCCGGCGCGTGCTCGCGGCTCCGGAAGCGACGGCGCGCATGATCATCGAGCGGAGCGACCCGTTCGGCGGGAGTCCGTCGCGGGAGAGGGGGCGGCTGTGGCTTCTCCCCGGCCGCGGGCTCCGCTACCGCTCGTCGGAGAAGGGCGGGCAGGAGCTGGTGATCGACAAAGCGCGCGAGGTCTTCCTCCTGTACAGCCCGTCCGAGCGCATGGTCTACCGGGCCCCCTATGCGCGGGCCCCCGCGCGTCTCCGGCGCCTCATCGCCGAGCCCGAGCGCTTCCTGAGCGCCGACCTGGCCGCGACCGCGGAGCGCCGGCCGGTGCGCGGCGGGATGCGCGACGGCTTCCGCATCCGGAGCGGCTCCCTCGGCGACTCGCTGCCGGAGGTTTCGGTCTGGCTGGCCCGTGACGCGCGGTCCGGGCTGCCGCACTGGGTCACCGTGTCGTCGCCGACCGATACCGTCTGGATCGAGTTCCGCGACTGGTCGCTCGCCAAGGCGGCGCGCCCGTCCGATCTCATCCTGAGCGCTCCGCCGGGGACGCCCGAAGCGCCGCTCGACCCGCGCGAGCTGTTGGAACGGGGCGGGGGCCGCGAATCCCATTGACCCTTCGTGGCGGCCCGCTGTAGGGTGCGGACGTGACCCGGAAGGTCGCCTGAACTACCGACTTAGACCCGGCGTTTCCACTCCCGTATGATCGCGGGCTTCTACCAATTTGCCCCCACAAGGGGGCGCCCCGAGCAAAACGCGGCCCGGATGGAAGAGGCGCTCCGCTCTTTCCAGGGCGATCTACTCGTCTGCCCCGAGCTCGCGACCACCGGCTATCTCTATCTCGACAAGGAAGAGCTGCGCGCCGTGGCGGAGCCGGTTCCCTCCGGCGCGAGCGTCGTGCGCCTGGCCGCGGCCGCGCGGGAGACGGGCCGGGCCATCGTCTTCGGAATCGCCGAACGGGCGGGGGAGAAGATCTATAACAGTGCCGTCGCGATCCAGCCGGAAGGTACCGTCGTCTGCTACCGGAAGGTGCATCTCTTCGACACCGAGGCCGACGTCTTCGAGCGCGCCGGTCCGTCGCCGCGGCACGCGAAGGTGGCGGGGATCGACGTGGGGATGATGGTCTGCTTCGACTGGCGCTTTCCCGAGATGGCCCGGCTCCTCGCGCTGGAGGACGCGGACCTGATCGCCCATCCCGCGAACCTGGTGCACCCCTACTGCCAGGACGCGATGGTGACGCGCTCGCTTGAAAACCGCGTCTTTACCGTGACCGCGAGCCGGACCGGGAAGGAGCAGGTGGGGGACGTGTCGCTCGCGTTTACGGGGCGAAGCCAGATCGTCTCCCCGCGCGGAGAGAGGCTGGCCCAAGCCGGCCCGGACGAGGAGTGCGTGCTCTCGGCGAAGATCGATCCGAGGCAGGCGCGCGACAAGCGGGTGACTCCGCGGAACGACCTCTTCGCCGACCGCCGCCCGGACATCTACGGGGGAGTGATGTGAGCCCGGCTCTCGTCGCCTACATCGCCATCGTCGCGGCGGCGGGCGCCGCCGTGCTCGGCATCTCGGCCCACTCCCTCGCGGCGGTCGGCTGGATGCAGCTCGGGGTGTGGATTCTGGTGAGCCTCCTGGCCGAGAGCCTCTGGCTTTCCACGATCACCGGAAAGGCCATGGAGAGCATGGCCTCCACCGTGGACCTGGCCCTCCTCGTGCTCCTCGGATTCCAGCCGGCGGTCTGGATCGTGGCGATCGCGTTCGCGCTGGCGAACGTCGTCTTCTCCCGGCGCGCCTGGTACAAGGCCGTGTTCAACGCGGGGCAGAACGTCCTGTCGCTCGCCGCGGCGGGGCTCGTCTTCGAGGCGCTCGGGGGAACGCCGCTCGTCCAGGCGGGAGGGCTCGCGAGACTCCAGGGCGTCACGCTGATCCTGCCCTGGACGGCCGCCACGCTCGTCTACTTCCTCGCGAACACGCTCTTCGTCTCGGGCGCGGTGGCGCTCTCGTCGGGACGGCGGCTTCAGACCACATGGCGCGAGGAGTATCTCTACGCCAACTCGGTCCTGGGCTCGGCGGCGCTCTTCTTCCTCACGCCCCTCGTCGTCGTCTCCTATCTCGCGGTCGGCTTCTTCGGCCTGATCTTCTTCTTCGTGCCGCTCCTCCTCATCAAGGAGGCGGGTGCCAAGTACATCGCGCTCGAGAGAGCGAAGGACGAGCTGGTCTCCTCGGAGCGGCTCGCGGCGAAGGGGGAAATGGCGGCCGAGATCGCGCACGAGCTGAACAATTACCTCGCCGCGATCTCGGGG
>JBKJXM010000358.1:0-5699 GCA_046716305.1 Candidatus Eiseniibacteriota bacterium | reverse complement strand
CTCCAGCTCGCGCACGTTCCCCGGCCAGTCGTGCGCGCGCAGGCGGTCCAGCGCCTCGGTCTGGAGCGCCCGGATCGGGAGCCCGTCCTTCACGGCGAGCCGCCCCAGCACGTGCGCCGCGAGCGCGGAAATGTCCTCCCGCCGGTCGCGGAGCGGCGGCACGTCCAGCGCGAGCACGTGCAGGCGGTAGTAGAGATCGGGACGGAACCGTCCCGCACGCGCCTCGCCGGCGAGATCCCTATGCGTGGCCGCCACGATGCGTACATCTACGCGGCGCGCGCGCCCGTCGCCCAGCCGCCGCACTTCCCCCTCCTGGAGCACACGAAGGAGGCGGCTCTGCACGGAGGCGCTCGCGTCGCCGATCTCGTCGAGGAAGAGCGTGCCGCCGTCCGCCACTTCGAAGAGGCCGGGGCGGTCGGCGTGGGCGCCCGTGAAGGAGCCGCGGGCGTGGCCGAAGAGTTCGCTCTCGATGAGCGTGTCGGGGATGGAAGCGAAGTTGTGCGGCAGAAAGGAGCGCGAGGCGCGTGGACTCAGGCGGTGGATGGCGCGGGCGACCAGCTCCTTCCCCGAGCCGGTCTCGCCGCGGATCAGGACGGTGGCGTTGCTCCTCGCGTGGGCCGCGATCCGGGAGCATAGGCCACGCAGCGCCGCGCTCCCGCCCACCAAGCCGAGCAGATCCGCGTATGGGCCCGGCCCGTCAGGCGCGAGGTCGGCCACCGCGATCTCGCTCCCCTCCGGCAGGGCCGCGGCCGGGCCCCCGCGCTCAGGCACCATCCAATCCACCCGATCCCCTCCCTCGTCGTCAGCCGGTCAGGCAGTGAGACGGACCTCGCGCGGGCCGGCCTGGATGGATCCCACGCGGTGGACCGGGTGGCGGTCGCGCGCGAGCGCGCGCTCCACCGCGTCCGCCTCGGCGGCCGGAACGACCAGCAGGAGCCCCAGGCCCATGTTCCACACTTCGTGCGCCTCGGCCGGCGGGACGTTCCCCGCCTCGGCGAGCACGCTGAAGACGTGGGGCACGGGCCAGGACCCCACGCGGATCTCGGCCGCCGTTCCTTCCGGGAGGATGCGCGCCAGGTTCCCCGGGATCCCGCCGCCCGTGACGTGCGCCATCCCCCGCACCTCGCCCGCGCGCCGCGCGCTCCGCACCGCCGGGCCGTAGTAGGGATGCGGCGCGAGCAGCACCTCGCCCACCGTCTTCTCGTCGCCAGGAAACCGGTCGGAGACCTTGAGGCGGATCGTCTCGAAGACGATCTTCCGCGCGAGCGAATAGCCGTTGGTGTGGAGCCCCAGGCTCGGCAGCCCGAGCACGACGTCTCCGGGCGCGATGGCCGCGCCGCGGACGAGGTCCTTCTCGTCCGCCATACCGACGATCGCCCCGGCCAGGTCGTAGTCACCCGGCTTATAGAGGCCCGGCATCTCCGCCGTTTCGCCGCCGATCAAGGCGCACCCGACCTCGCGGCAGCCGCGCGCGATCCCCTCCACCAGGTGCTCCACGCGGGCGGGGTCGAGCGTTCCCATGGCGATGTAGTCGAGGAAGAAGAGGGGCGAGGCTCCATGGACCAGGATATCGTTGGCGGAATGGCAGACGAGGTCGTAGCCGACCGTGTCGTGCCGGTCGCAGAGGATCGCGATGGTGAGCTTTGTGCCCACGCCGTCGATGCTGGAGAGGAGAACCTTCCCCGGCACGCCGGGCACGCGGTGCGCCCCCGCGAAGAGCCCCACGTCGCCGAGGACGTCCGGGCCGAACGTGGAGCGGCAGAGGTCGCGGATGCGCGCCACCGCCTCCTCTCCCTTCCGGATGTTGACCCCCGCTTCCTCGTAGCGGCTCATGGCGAGGCTTCGAGCGCCTTGGATCCCGGAAAGACCACGTCCGGCGCCGGCGCTTCTTCCCCGCTTCGCACCAAGTCCAGGGCCCCCATATCGTGCAGCTCGATGAGCGCCACGACGATCTCGGCATCGAACTCGGTCCCGGCCTTCGCGCTCAGCTCGTCCAGCGCGCGCGAGACCGGCAGGCTGCGCCGGTAGGTGCGGTCGGAAGTCATCGCGTCGAAGGCGTCGCAGACATGGATGATCCGCGCGCCAAGCGGCACCTCCGCCTCGGTGAGGCCCGGCGGATAGCCCTTCCCGTCCGGGCGCCAGTGATGCGTGCGGACCATCTCGGCCGCATCGCGAAGCGCGCGGATCTGCTCGACGATCTTCGCGCCGGCTTCCGGGTGGCGCATCATCAGCCGTTTCTCCTCCTCGTCGAGCTTCGTGGGCTTCCGGATCACGTCGGGGCGCTGCGCGATCTTCCCGATGTCGTGAACGAGCGCTGCGTAGTGGATCATCTCCACTTCGGACTCGGGCAGCGCCAGGTGGCGCGCGACGCTCACCGAATAGGCCGCCACGCGCACCGAGTGGCGGTGCGTGTAGGGATCCACCTCGTCGAGCGCGGTGCTCAGCGCCCGCACGAAGCTGACGAGGTCCTCGCGGAGATCGGCGTACAGGCGAAGCGCGTAGCGCGCGAGGAAGAGCGGCACCACCAGGAGAAGGACGCCCGGAATCCCGGCCGCCACCCGGACCTGGGCGAACAGGAGCCCGAAGCCGATCGCGAGCCCGTGCTGCAGCAATCCGTCCCGGAACTGCTGCCGCCAGATGGTGCGCGCCGATTCCTGCGTGTGCGCCCCCACGAGAAGACTCACCCACCCGGTGTTGACCGCATAGTAGAGAGCCCCCGCGAGAAGAATCGGGAAGTAGTCGCCGGGGGTCGGCGCGCCCAGGCCACCGCCCGCCGCCAGGTAGGCACACCCCGCCAGGATGGTCGTGGAGGCGTAGATGCCCCCGTTCAGCACCGCCATCATCGGACGCTCCCGCAGCAGGAAGAGCTGGGCCGGAATCGCGGTGACGAGATCGAGCGCTCCGGCCACCCACGGGCCGAAGAGGAGAATGGCTCCGATGTCGAGCACCGACGCGATGGTGATGGTGCCGCCGCGCGGCAGCGGGACCGGGTGCGACTCGGCGATGACGAGCAGCACGAACCAGACCGCGACGCCGACCGTGTCCGGGCGCATCTGCTTCACCTCGGGGCCGCCGAAGAGCGCGAGGAGCACCGGCAGGGAGGCCACGAAGGATGGAGCGACGACGCGCGCCACGCGCGCCGCCAGGGAGCGCGTCCGGAGGAACGGCGGGCCGGGTGAAAGCGACGTCGTCACGGGCATCGGAGGACCTCGCGCGCGAATCGATTGGCGGTGAAAGGAGATGGTGATTCGCAATCAGTGTGCCAGCCGGAGGCGGCCGAGCAAAGGCATAACCGACGCGGCGGCGGGACGCGCGATAGCGCGCCGGACGGCCGGAGCGAACGGAGGAGCGTCGACGCGCCGTCGCCGTCGAACGGCGGCGCGCGCCGCGTCACCGAAGGACGCGCGCGGTGTTGTCCAGGCTCACGCGCGTCATGGCGGTGAGCGCCTCGGCGCGCCGCAGCACTTCCCCGCGCTCCACGCGCAGGAGGGCGCGCACGCCGAACTCCTCGACCGCGAAGGAGGCGAGCACGCACCCGTAGACGACGGACCGGCGGAGATTCCCGTCGGTGGTCCGGCCCATGCGCGCGAGCGCGCCCATGAACCCTCCCGCGAACGTGTCGCCGGCGCCTGTGGGATCGATGACGGATTCCGTCGGGAATGCCGGGCAGGTGAAGTACTCGCCGCGGCTCAGGAGAAACGCCCCGTGCTCCCCCATCTTCACGACCACGGTCTCGGGCCCGAGCGTGAGGATGGCCCGCGCGGCGCGGTGGGTCAGCGGCTCCCCCGTGAGCTGCCGCGCCTCCTCCTCGTTGATGAGGAGGATCTGCACGTCTTTGAGCGTCCGGAGCAGCTCCTCGCGCCTGTTCACGATCCAGTAGTTCATGGTGTCGGCCAGCACCAGGCGCGGGCTCGCAAGCTGCGACAGCACGCTCCGCTGGAGGACGGGATCGATGTTCGCCAGGAAGACGTCGCGCGAGCGCCGCACCGCCGCGCTCAGCTCGGGGCGGAAACTCTCGAAGACATTCAGCTCCGTGCGGATCGTCCGGCGCGAATTCAGGTCGTCGCTGTAGACCCCCTCCCACCGGAACGTGCGTCCGGGGCGCACCTCGAGCCCGCTCAGGTCCAGCTCGGGGTGGGTCAGCGCCGCGCGCGCCGCGGCGGGAAAGTCGTCGCCGACGACGGCCACCAGGTGCACGGGACAGAAGTGCCGCGCGGCGAGCGAGAAGTAGGCGGCCGAGCCGCCGAGCACTTCCTCGACGCGGCCCGACGGGGTCTGGATCGTGTCGAGGCCCAGCGAGCCGACGACCACGATCGCCACGCTACATCGCCTCGGGAGCGCTGACGCCCAAGAGCGAGAGCCCGCGCTTCAGCACGGTCCCCGTTGCGCGGGTGAGGAGGAGGCGCGCCGCCGTCAACTCGGGCTCGGCTCCGACCACGCGGTGGAAGTGATAAAACGCATGAAACTTTGCCGCCAACTCCTTCAAATATTGAGGGATGCGGTGCGGCTCGCGGGTCCTCGCGGCGGCGGCCAGAAGGGACGGGAACGCGGCGAGCCCGCGAAGAAGCGTCTCGGTCTCCGGCTCGACGAGAAGGTCGAGCCGCGCGGTCGCGGGATCGGGATCGGGCACCCCTTGCGCGCGCGCGTAGTCGAGCACGTGGGCGATCCGGGCGTGCGCGTACTGCACGTAGTAGACGGGGTTCTCCTCGCTTCGCTTGACCGCGAGCTCCAGGTCGAAGTCCATGGGGCTCTCGGCGCGCCGCATGAGGAAGAAGAAGCGCGCGGCGTCCACGCCCACTTCCTCCACCAGCTCCTCCATCGTGACAAACTCGCCCGCGCGTTTGGACATCTTCACCACTTCGCCCCCGCGCATCAGCTTCACCCACTGGAGCGTGATCACGTCGAAGCGATCGGGCGCGTAGCCCAGCGCGACGAGCGCCCCCTTCATCTTCACGAGGGCGCCATGATGGTCCGGGCCTAGGATATCGAGCGCCTTCTCGTAGCCGCGCGACAGCTTGTCGTCATGGTAGGCGATGTCCGGGAGGAGGTACGTCGGGAGCCCGTTCGAGCGGACCACGACACGGTCATCCTGGTCGCCGAACTGGGACGAGCGGAACCAGACCGCGCCGTCCTTCTCGTAGATGTGTCCCCGCTCCCGGAGCTTCTCGAGAGCGCGCTCCACGGCGCCGGAGCGGTGGAGCTCGCTCTCGCGGTACCAGCGGCTCATCCGGACGCCGCACTGCTCGAGCTGGGCGCGCTGGCGCTCCACCATCTTATCAATGGCCGCCCCGCCGAACGCGGCCCGCTGCTCCGTCTCCGGCAGCGCGAGCCACCGCTCCGCCTCGGCGGGGTCGAGCGCCGAGGCCACTTCGGCGACGTAGGCTCCCGCGTATCCCTCCTCGGGAATCGGCGGCGCCGGGCGACCCTTCCCCTCGAGGAAGCGCGTGCGCACCGACGCGCCGAACAGCTCCGCCTGGTTGCCCGCGTCGTTCACGTAGAACTCGCCCTCCGCGACGTACCCCGCCGTGTTCAGGATGCGGGCGAGCGCGTCGCCGAAGGAGGCGGCGCGTGCGTTCACGATGTTCAGGGGGCCGGTCGGGTTGGCGCTCACGTACTCGATGAGGACGCGCTCGCCGCGGCCCGAATCGGAGGCGCCGTAGGAGTCGGGATCGGCGAGGATCCGCCGCACGGTCTCGCGC
>JBKJXM010000357.1:0-3604 GCA_046716305.1 Candidatus Eiseniibacteriota bacterium | reverse complement strand
GGATGACGTACAGGTGCCACGCGTGCGCCTGGGGATCGCGCGCGGCAGGCGTTGCGACCCCGCCCAGACCCGCGAAGGCCTGGTTGTAGCGCCGGACGATCTCCAGCCGGCGCTGGTGAAACGCGTCGCAGCGGGCGAGCTGGGGGATCCCGATGGCCGCGCACACGTCGGTCAGGTTGTACTTGAAGCCGGGGGCGACGATCTCGTAGGACCAGGACCCGCCCTGGAGATAGCGCTTCCAGGCGTCCCGGTTCATGCCGTGGAGTGCCATGAGGCGGATCCGCTCGGCGTAGCGGTCGTCGTCGGTCGTGACCATCCCGCCTTCGCCCGTTGTCAGATTTTTGGTCGCGTAGAAGCTGAAGCACGTCAGAGGGCTCAGCGTTCCGACCATCCGGCCGTTGTAACGGGCCGGGATGGCGTGCGCGGCATCCTCGACCACGACCAGCCCGTGACGGCGCGCGATGTCGGCGATCGGGTCCATGTCGCACGGCTGCCCCGCGAAGTGGACGGGCAGGATCGCCTTCGTCTTCGGGGTGATCGCCTTCTCGACCGCCGCGGGGTCCATGTTCAGCGTGGCGGCGTCGCAGTCGACGAAGACCGGGCGCGCCCGCAGGTGCTCGACGACCGCGGCCGTGGCCGTGAACGTCATGGGGGTCGTGATCACCTCGTCTCCGGGACCCACGCCGGCGGCTTCCAGCGCCAGGTGGAGCGCCGAGGTGCAGGAGTTCACGGCAATCGCGTGCTTCACGCCCACGTACTCCGCGAACTTGCCTTCGAACTCCTTGACCTTCATCCCGGTCGTCAGCCAGCCGGACCGCAGGCACTCGAGCACGCCCTGGATCTCGTCTTCCCCGAGGAACGGCTGTGCGAACGGCAGAAACGTTTCCCTCAACGTCCGATTCAATGGGCCCTCATTCGTGGTCGGTTTCGCTGGCGCGGCGCGGGAAGATCCCGCGCCCCGTGCCGGTCAGCGATAGGCCCTGTGGTAGTACGGGAGCGCTTCGTCCTTGGAGAGGTCGACCTGATTCAAGACCACCCCGAGCATCGTGGCGCCGGAGCGGACGAGCTGCTCCTTTGCCTGTTGAATCACGCCCACGTTGAGACTGTCCGACTTGACGACGAGCACGACGCCGTCCACGGTCCGCGCGAGGGAGGCCGTCGGGCTGTCGAAAGCAACGGGCGGCGAGTCGATGAGCACGACGTCGAAGCGCTTGGCGATGCGGTCGATGACCATCCTGAACGGTGACGCGAAATGGGCGTCGGACAGGTCCACGAAGCGCTCACCGCACGTCAATACTTTCAAGTTCTCCATCTGGCTGTCCTTCAGGTAGCCCGGGACCTGACTGGACAGGTAGGGCTGCTTCAAGTAGTCGCCCGCGGTCCCGGCGACGTGGCGGTCGATGCCCGACCCGTTGGGGTCGTGGGCTGGGGTCGATGCCGCCGCCGGAAGGTAGGCCTCGACCATTTCCGCGAAGCGATACCGGGGCTGGCGCAGCGTCAGGATCTTGTGGAGTCGCTGCTGCAGCTGGAGGCTCAGGACCAGGTCCAGGTCGCCGGCCTCGAGATATCCGAGGCCCTGGAGGACCTGCCCCAGAGGGTGGCTCCCCTCTTCCTGAACGCGGAGCGCCGAGGCGCACTGCGCTTCGGTGATCCGACCCTGCGCGACCAGCATCGCTCCCAGCAGGCTCTGCGCCTGGCCCGTGTGATCCGAGATGCTCGAGACCTTCCCCTTGTTGAAAATGATGGAGAACTCCTGGCCCCCTTCGGAGACCTGGAGCTTCCCGGTCCGGCCCTGGGCGCGGATCAGCTCGATCCAGTCGCCGACGCCGAACTGATCCGGATTCTCCTCTTTCAGGTCGACGTGATAGACGTCGTCCAGGAGCTCGCCCAGTCCGCGCCGGTTATCCAGCTCGAACAGGGTGTGCAGCTTGGGCCGCATGGTGTCCGCGTCGATGAGCGCCACGCTGAGCCGGCCGGAGCGAGCCAGCTTCCGGGCGAGCGCCGCGGTGATCGTCGACTTGCCCTCGCCGGGTCCGCTGCTGGTAATCAGGATGGTCTGCTTCCCCTTGGAGACCAGACGGGCGATGGACGATGCCAGCACGCGAAGGGCTTCCTCGCCGGCCGACTTCATCGCAACGTGGTCCTTCCGGTAGGCAGAGATCGGAAATCGGGTCGGCCCGTTCGATCCGGCGGCCTGGGTGGACGCGCCGTTCGCGCCGTTTGTCGCGACGACCGCGCCGTTGGATGCCGGATGAGACGGCCGCTTCCCATTGCTGTGCGCGCCGCTTCCGTTGCTCTTCGGGTGCGTGCCGTTCCCGTTGTTCTTCGGGTGCGTGCCGTTCCCGTTCGACTTCAAGGACTTGGTGTGGACGTTCGGTTTCATCGGAGCGAGTCCTTTGGAATTAGGCCGAGAACGGGGAGCTGAAGCACCTCGTCAACGTCCTTGGGGGTCCTGATGGTTCTCCGGATCGACTCGAGGGCCAATGCGAGCCCCGCGCCAGAGAACAATCCCAGGAGCAAACTGACCACGAAATTGAGCCCCTTCCGGGGGCGTATGGCATCGGGTTCGATCGAGGCCGGCTCGACGATCCGGATCATGGGGCGGTGGAGCTGTCCGGTGATCTCGGCTTCGTGGACGCGCGACATCAGCAGGTTGTACAAGTCGCGATTGCCCTTGAGCTCGCTCTCGACCGAGGAATACTTGCGGGACTGGTCGTTCAAGGAGCGCAGCTCGTCTCCGGTCTGCGCCATCGCCATCTGGAGGCTCACCTCGCGCCCGACTAGAATCGAGCGCTGACTCTCGAGAATGGCCACGGCGTTGGTGATCTCGCTCCGGATGCCGCGGCGGATATGGTCATTCTCGGACTGGAGCAGGACCAGCTTGGGATGGTTGGCCCCGTAGATCTCACGCGCCTTCGCCAGGGCCGCGTTCGAGGCGAGAAGGTTCCGCCTCTGGGCGTCGAGGCCTTCCGACTGGATCGGAATCTCGTTCAGATCGATCCCTGGACTCCGCGACACCCCCCGGATGCGGTCGAGCTGGGAGGAGAGGGCGAGCCGCTCGGTGGTCGTCTTCGCGTAGGAGGTGTTGAACTCCGCGGCGGTTGCCGTGAGCTGCTGGATCCGCCCTTCGAGGGCGAAGAGGCCGGGCCGCCCGGACCCTCCGGTCTGCTGCTCCAGGGCCGCGATCTTCTGCTTCACGTCGGCCGCCTGGGAGCGGAGATAGGTGGCGACGCTGTTGTCCGCCGCCGAGCGCTGGCTCACCTGGTAGAGAACGAAATTCTGCGCGATCGTGTTGGCGATGGTCGCGGCGGTCGCCGGCTTGGAGTGCTCGACGCTGATCCGGATGAGGCGGGTGTCCCGGACCGGCTCCACGGTCACGTGCGACATGAGCCAGTCGACCTTCGCCGTCTCGGCGTCCGTGGAGGACTGGCCGTCCGCGGTGCGGACTCCGAAGGGCCACGGGCGGGAGCGCTGGCTGGGCACGATGACCGTGCCCTGCCGCTCGAGCGCCTGGACCACCTGGGCCATCGGCTCGCGGCTCGCCACCATCTGGGCGGTCGTGTACAGCGCTTGATTGTCGGACTGAGGCGTCGAGCTCTCGGTG
>JBKJXM010000356.1:0-5053 GCA_046716305.1 Candidatus Eiseniibacteriota bacterium | reverse complement strand
CCGCGAAGTTGGGGGTCCGGATCCCGTGGAAGGAGAAGAGCCGCTTCGCCACGGCCTTGTCCTGCGCCAAGTGGAGGCCGGCGGGCCCGGAGCCGGTGTACGCGCGTCCGAGCAGGTCGAGGTAGGCCGCCACGGCGATGTCCTGCGTGTCGTCGCCCGCGTAGGATTCGGTGAGGTTGTAGATCAAGTCGACGTCCAAGCTCGTCAACGCGCGGAGCGTTCGAGGCCGTCCGTCGAGGCAGTGGTACTTGGGCAGGTGGCCGCGCTTCTTCAGCGCCTCGAATATCTCCTCCCGGTCCAGCTTCTCGATCTTCCGCTTTCTCTTCGGTTTTCCCGTCGGAGCAGGCTCGGCCGGCGCCTCGGGCTCGGGCTCCTCGCGCTCCTCGTGCCACTCGTCGAAGAGAACCGCGATCCGGAGAGGTGTTTCGGTCATGCTCTCCTTTCTACAGATTGTGAAACTTTCCGCGCGAGAAGTAGCTGAACGCGAGCGCGGTGCCGTACGCCGTGAGACGCATGAGGTATTCCGCCTCGCGCCCCTTGATCCCCTGGTACTCGGCCGCGCGGAGCGCTTCGATCGTGTCGTCCACCATGCTGCGAATCACCGGCCTCCGGACGCCCGTCCAGTAGGCGATCGCATCCGTCAAAGGCAGCCGGTGCTCGGCCACGATCTGCCAGGCCGCCCGCGCGTTCTTCCGCTTCGGGTCTCGTTTCAGGAAAATGTCCGCCAACTCGTCGGCCGGCTTCAGGTCGAGGGCCGCCTTGTTCCGGGCGGCGGTCTCCTCGAACACCTGCCGGACGGTTCCCTCCATCTCCTCGGCGGTGATGTCGGGCCGACCCTTCTTCGCGACCGGCTCCGTGTCCGCCAGCGCACGCGCCATGCGATCGACGTACTCCAGCTTGGCGAGCGCGGGCCAGCCTTCGTATCGCTTGCGCCATCCGGGCGACTGCGTCAGCCACACCGCGAACGTCTCGGCAAAATCCTCGTCCGGATGCTTCTGCGCGTACCACCCCGGCAGATAGCGCACGAACGAGCGGCTGAACGGAACCGGTTTGTAATCATCTTTGTATCGGCGGCGGAACGGCCCGAACGTATCACGCCATTCCGGCGACTGGTAGAGTCGATACGCGTAATTGAACGCGTGCCCCGCTTCGTGTCGCAGATACATCATGATCTCGCGCGCGCTCTCGAGATCGTTCATGCTCCGTTCGACTCGCATGAGCGTCCGGTCGGCGAGGTAGAACGGAATGCCGATGATCGGCTCGCCGGAAGGGCAGCCCCATTCGTCGGTGAGATAGAACTCGGGCGTGAATTTCTTGAGCCCCATCGCGCGAAGCTCGCGCAGGAGGCGCTTGGTGAGCCGCTCGACGGGCGAGCCGGCGATGGTCAGCTTCAAATCCCGAACGGGGAGATCGAGAAGCTTGGCGGCGGGGTCGCGATCGATGGAGTCCGTCATTTCAGGGGTCAGCCTAACCTGTTCGACGCGGAACGAATAGAAGCGGAAATTTCCCCTTTACATCGGGGCGCGATCCATCGATACTATCCAAGTTGCCTGACGGTTGTCCGAAACACCTTTGTGATTTCACGCCGCAGGAGAATACGACCTGCGGCTTTTGTTGTATCCGGCGACCACGTGATGCAAGCGTGGGGACTGGAAGCCCGACCAAAGTGGCCGGGCGAGCCGCCCGCGAGGCGGTGGTAACGGGGCCGACGGTCCCGATTAGTAGGAGGAGTTTTGTCCGTGGCAACTGGAACCGTGAAGTGGTTCAACGAAGCGAAGGGCTTTGGGTTCATCCAGCAGGAGGGTGGCGAGGACGTCTTCGTTCACTACTCGGCGATCACGGGCGAGGGCTTCAAGACGCTTGCCGAAGGTGAGCGGCTGGAGTTCGACATCGTCCGCGGACCGAAGGGTCTGCAAGCGGCGAACGTCCGCAAGGCGTAACGAGCCGAGCGAACCACTCTACGTGACGCACGCAGCGGGGCGGCGCCGAAAGGTGACCGCCCCGTTGGCTTTTTCCCCCGCTGGGACCGACGCCGGCGCGGAGCCCCCGCCGCTCTACAGCAGCCCCGCCATCTACGACGTCGCCTTCGGTTGGAAGCTGGATCGCGAGCTCGAGTTCCTGGAGGAAGTATTCGCGCGGCACGCGGGCTCGGTGCGTCGCATCCTGGAGCCCTGCTGCGGCACCGGCCGCCACTTGCTTGCGCTGGCCCAGCGCGGCTACCAGGTCGCCGGCTACGACCGGAGCGTCGCGATGACCGAGTTCGCGCGTCAGCGGCTCGAGCCGTTCGGCGGAGAAGTGTGGGAAGGGGACATGGCCTCCTTCGCGCCGCCGGGCGGCCCATTCGACGCCGCGCTCAATCTCGTCAACTCGATCGGGTACCTGCTCGAGGACGCCGACATCGCGGCGCATCTCGAGCGCATGGGATCGGCGATCCGCGCGGGAGGGATTTACGTGGTGCAGCTTTCCTATGGCCGCGAGCCGCCGGAGCTTGCGCGATTCGGCCCGTGGGGAAACCGGAAGGACGGCCTATCGACCACCATCCTCTGGGAGGTGGTGCGCGAGGATGAAACGGCGAAGCGCTCCTATCAGCATTGCCGCATCACCGCGAAGAGCGGCCGCGAGCGGCGCGTCTTCGACGAGGACCACGTCCTCCGATACTGGACGCACGAGGACGTGAACCGGATTCTCGCCGCGAGCCCCTTCGAGCTGGCGGCGATCTACTGGGACCGGTTCGAGGAATTCCCGCTGGAGGACTACCGGATGGGGGAGCACGGGAACCTGTACCACGTGCTCCGGCGGCGCTAGGGCGCCGCAGCCGCGTCAGCGGCGGCGGAACGCGATCGCGCGGCGCGTCAGCGGCGGCGGGTAGCCACCGATTCGATGATGGCGGCCAGTGAATCCGGCTGATCCAGCGCCACCACGTGTCCCGAGGAAGCGACACGGTGGCCCTCCACGGGTCCCGCCGTCTCGTACCCCAGCCGGGCTCGCGCACTGGCCCACGCCTCTCTCTCGGGCCACAACCCCTCGGTGGCGACCACATGCACCGGAGTCTTCAGTTTCAGGAGGCTTGGCCGCATGTCTTCCCGCCACGCGTCGAGGAAATATCCGGTCAGCACCGGCTGCGGCACACGCCAGGCGTGCGCCTCCAGGCTCTCTGCGCGAGCCGGATCCCGCGACATCGTCGAGTAGACGGCGTTCAGGAAAACCGAGTAGCGCTCGTGAAGCACCTGGCTCGCCGCGGCCACCCGCTCCGAGTCGGCGGGGGAGTAGCTCATCGCGTCGACGACGACGACGGTCGCGGCTCGCTTCGGCTGATCCAGCGCCGCCTGCAGCGCAACGAGCGCGCCGTACGAATGGCCCACTAGAATCGAGTGCTCCATTCGCCGCTCGGCGAGCGTGCGGTTCAGGGCCGCGGCCGCTCCCATCACCGTTGGGGCTCCTTCCGGGGCCGCGCTTTGGCCATGACCGGGGAGATCCACCACGAGCACTCGATGGCGCGGCGCGAGGAGCGTCGCCACCCGCTCCCAATCGGATCGGTCGCCGCCGATCGAGTGGATGAGGACGATCGCGGGCGATCCCTTCCCGCGCTCGTCCGCCGCAAGCCCGGCGTGTTCGCGCTTATCGTCCGCCCGGGCGGCCAGAGCCAGCGCGGCCGAGAGCGCGACAACGGCAAGCGTCGCGGCTGCCCGATGTGCGCGCGAGTGGCGCACGTCTAGCGCACCGGCTCCGCCGAATCCCGGCGGTGCAGCGCGTAGGCTGACGCCTGATCGGTGGGCATGAGGAGAATCTCCTGCACGTTCACGTGCGCGGGACGCGTGACCGACCAAGCCACGGCGTCGGCCACGTCATCTCCCGTGAGCGGATGCACGCCGCGGTAGACCGACTTCGCGCGAGCCTCGTCCCCCTCGAAGCGGACCAGGCTGAACTCCGTCTCGGCCAGCCCCGGCGCCACATTCGTGACCCGCACGCCCGTGCCGAGCACGTCGTAGCGAAGCGCCTCACTGATCGCCCGCACCGCGAACTTGGTGGCCGCATAGACCGAGCCGCCTCCGTACGCCTGATGCCCCGCCACCGAGCCAATGTTCACGACGTCGCCGCGCTTTCGCTCGATCATTCCCGGGAGCACCGTCCGCGTCACCCAGAGGAGCCCCTTCACGTTGGTGTCGATCATGCGGTTCCAGTCGTCGGGATTGGCCGATTGCACCGGGTCGAGCCCCGCGGCCAGGCCGGCGTTGTTGACCACGATGTCGAGCGAGGCGAGGAGATCCCGCTCTCCCTGGAGCGCGGCCTCCACCGCCGAACGGTCGCGCACGTCGAAGATGAGCGGCGTCACGGATACCCCGTGCTTCGCCGAAAGATCCCTCGCGATCGAGCGCAGGAGGTCCTCGCGGCGGCCCGTCACGACCACGCGCGCCCCCTCGGCAGCGAAGCGGCCGGCGATGGCGAGGCCGAAGCCGCTCGTCGCTCCGGTCACGAGCGCGAGGCGTCCTTTGAGTGGGATCATTTCTCCTCCGTGGTGATGCGGCGAAAAGGGTACCACGGATAGTCTGGCGGCGTTCCGGGCGCTCCACTAGACTCCCGCGGGCCGCGCAGGAACGCGGGGAAGGAGGGCGGCTGCACGATATCGTCGTCATTGGTGGAGGGATCCACGGTGCCGCGGTGGCGCGGGACGCGTCGCACCGCGGCCTCGACGTGCTCCTGGTGGAGAAGGGAGACCTGGCCTCCTCCACGAGCAGCCGCACGTCCAAGCTGATCCACGGCGGGCTCCGCTACCTCGAGACCGGGCAGCTTCGCCTGGTGCGCGAGTCCCTCCGCGAGCGCGCGATCCTGCTTCGCACCGCTCCCGAGTTCGTCCGCCCCCTCCCGTTCCTGATGCCGCACGTCACCGGCCGCGGCCGGTCGCGGCGGTGGGTCGAGCTGGGGCTTTGGCTCTATCGCACTCTGGCCGGACGCGCCGCGCCCTCGGGCGGCCCAACGCACGGCGGCGCTCCCGAGCGGCGCGCCGTCGACGCCGAAGAGGCGCTTCGCCTCGCTCCGGGCCTCGACCGGGCCG
>JBKJXM010000355.1:0-8431 GCA_046716305.1 Candidatus Eiseniibacteriota bacterium | reverse complement strand
CCCTAGGCCCGATTCGAGCCGCGGCCGCCCCGTGGCGGCGGATGGATTCTAGAGCGGGAAATAGGCGCAACTGCTATCATGTCCGACTCGTTGCGCCCGTAGCTCAGCTGGATAGAGCGTCTGCCTCCGGAGCAGAAGGCCAGGGGTTCGAATCCCTTCGGGCGCACCACTTCACCTATGAGCGATACCAAGCCGAAGTTCCAATGGACCGAGCGGCGCGTCGCCCGCCTGTTCACGATGATCGCGAGCGCGGCGGTCGTGGCGGCCGACATCGGCCTCTTTTTCGTCTACCGGCAACACGCGGCGGCCTTTCCTCCGCCGTGGCGCTCCCTCATCCCCGTCGCAATCGCCGGCATCCTCCTCTTCGCCGCCGCCCGTCTGCGCCGCCAGATACGCCTCTTCCGGCAGGACATGTAGCCGGTCGGCTCTGGGGCACGGAGATTGCATTGAACCCCCGCGTGACTCCACGCCCATTCAGAACCATGCATCCCGCAATGGATGAGATCGCGGGAAACGAATTGTTTTTTACCACCCTGCAGGAAATTACCAGCCTGATCAACGGCGGCAGGGCGCAGGAGACCATCTTCGAGTCGGTGCTCTCGTGCGCGCTTCACATGCTGCAGGCCCAGGCGGTTTTCCTCGTCACGGTGGAGAGCGGGCGCATCCGGAAGTTCGCGCGCCGCCGCGGCAACGACGGGCAGCTCCAGCCGCTCGAGCGCTACGAGCTGCCCAGCCACGCGGGGATCAGCCGCTGGGTGCTGCTCGAGGGTGAGCCGGTGCACGTGCCGGACGTCGGCACCGACCCGCGCTACCACCCGAGCATGGACTCGCTCCCTGGGCTCCGGACGTCCGCGGTGATCGCGGCGCCGCTCAAGGTGCGCGACGCGGTGCTGGGCGTGCTGGTTGCGGTGAATCGCCTGGAGGCGACGCCGTTCGAGACGCGCCACGTGCGCGTGGTCTCGCTCCTCGCCAACCAGACGGCCATCGCCATCGAGAACGGCAAGCTCTACCGGCGCGCCGAGCAGCTTGCCATCACCGACGATCTCACGCAGGTCTACAACTACCGCTTCTTGAAGATGGCGCTGCGCCGCGAGGTGAAGCGCGCCGCGCGCTTCAGCCAGACGTTCTCGGTGCTGATGGTGGACGTGGACAACCTGAAGCACTACAACGACCAGAATGGCCACCTTCGCGGGAGCGAGGTGCTCCGCACGGTCGCGCAGATCGTGGTTCGCGAAGCGCGCTCGATCGACCTGGTCGCCAAGTACGGCGGCGACGAATTCGTGGTGATCCTCCCGCAGACGACGCGGGAGGGGGCGATCGTGCTGGCGGAGCGCGTGAAGGTGTCGGTCGAGAACACGGCGTTTCCTCTTGTGCCGCCGGGCGTGATCACGGTCAGCCTGGGCGTCGCCACCTATCCCGCGAACGGAATCACCGCGGGAGAGCTGCTCGAGGGCGCGGACATCGCTCTCTACGCGGCCAAGCAGTCGGGGAAGAACCGAGTCGAGACCGCCGGCGGCGATCCCGACGACGAGCCCCGCGCGCGCGGGCCCAATCCCTACGACGTCCCTCCGGCCTCCGGGGAATCGCTTTGACATGCGCCCCGGCCGCCGATAAGGTGGCCGCGTGCTCGTGGCGCTCCACGACCCCCTCCTCGTTCTCGCTTCCTTTCTAGCGGTCTTCGCGCTTCTCGTCGGAGCACGCACGGCCTCGTCGCGGGGCATGTCTTCCGCCGCCGTGCGCCGATCGCTGCACGCGGCCATCGGGCTCTGGACCGCGTTCGCCGCGGCCCTGTTTCTTCGCCTCGGCTGGGCGCTCGTGCCGCCCCTCGCGTTTCTCGCGGCCAATGCATCCGGACGGACCGGTCTACTGGTGCCCGCGCTCGCGCGCGAAGGGGACCCTGGATCGACCCGCGGGCTCTGGACCTTTCCTTTGGGCGTGGCGGCCGTGTACGCGCTTTTCTGGAACGACCCGGGGCGCGCCCCCGTCATCGCCGGCTGCCTCGCGCTCGCTCTCGCCGATCCGGCGGCCGCTTGGGTGGGGAAGCGCCTCGGACAGCGCCGGCTTCGCCCGCTCGCGCTGGGACGCACGCTCGAGGGATCACTCGCGTTCTTCGTGGTCGCAGCCCTCGCCGTGGGCGCGGTGGCGGCGAGCCAGGGGAACGCCGTACACGCGATCCGCTTGGCCGTCGGCTGCGGCGCGGCCGGTGCGCTGGTCGAGGCGCTCTCGCCGCCGGGGTGGGACAACGCCGCGATTCCCGTGGCGGTCGGCGCCGCGTATCACTTCCTCGCGTGAGCGGGTCGCCGTTTCTCTGGGGCCTCGGGCTCGGGCTCCTCGGCGCGCTGCTCGTGCTGGCGACGCGACAGGGGACGCCTGGCGCGGCTCTCCTCGGCTTCGTTGTCTCGATGGTGATCGTGCTGGGCTTCGGACCGGGCGCCATGGCGCCGGTCGCGCTCTTCGTGCTGGGCTCCGGCCTCCTCACGCGGTTGGGGCGCGGTAAGAAGGAGCGGCTGCGGGCCGCGGAGCCTGACCGGGGACGGCGGCGCGCCGTCCACGTCGCCGCCAAGCTGGGCGTGCCGGCGCTCCTCGGACTGGTGGCGGCGCTCGAGCCCGGGATCCGCGTCGTGGCCGGAACCGGTGCCGCCGCGGCCCTGGCGGCGGCCTTCGCCGACACCGCGGCCACTGAGGTGGGGCCGCTCGCGGGAGGTCCGGTGGCGCGTCTCCAAGGATCGCGCTGGGTGCGCGCCGCGCACGGGGAGCCGGGGGGCGTGAGCGCGGCGGGGCTCGCGGCGGGGGCCGCCGCGGCGCTCCTCACAGCGGCGGTCTCGTCCGCGGTCGGATTGGGCGCGACGCAGTGCGCGCCGCTTCTGGCATTCGGAGCAGGACTCGGCGCGATGCTCATCGAGAGCCTCGTGGCCGGCACGGAAGCGGGGCGGCGCCTGGGTCACTTCGGCCGAAACGCGCTCCTGTCGACCCTCGCTGCCGCAGGCGGTTGCTCGCTGGCCGCGGCGGTTGTGGGACGGGGGGCTGGATGAGGGCGCGCGAAAGGGAGGACGGCGTGAAGGTCGAGATCGCGTGCGTCGTGGGCGCTCGACCGAATTTCATGAAGATGGCGCCCGTGTTCGAGGCGCTCCGCGGCTATCCGCGGCTTCGCCCGACGCTGATCCACACCGGACAGCACTACGACGAGGCGATGTCGCGCGTGTTCTTCGATGAGCTGAAGATGCCGCCGCCCGACGTGAACCTCGAGGTCGGCTCGGCCACGCACGCGGTCCAGACTGCGCGCATCCTCGAGCGGTTCGACGAGTATCTCGAAGAGTCGCACCCCGCGCTGGTCCTGGTCGCGGGGGACGTCAACTCCACCGTGGCCTGCGCGCTGGCCGCGGCCAAGCGGAACATTCTCGTCGGCCACGTGGAGTCGGGGCTTCGAAGCCGCGACCGGACGATGCCCGAGGAGCTGAACCGCATCGTCACCGACGTCCTCGCGGACTTCCTCTTCGCGCCCTCCGCCGACGCGGTGGAGAATCTCGCGGCCGAGGGAATTGACCGCTCGAAGATCCACTTCGTCGGGAACTCGATGATCGACAGCCTGCGCCGCCATCTGCCGGCCGCCCGCGCGCGCCAGGCGCACGTCCGCTTCGGGTTGAAGCCGCGCGAGTACGCGGTCGTCACACTCCACCGTCCGAGCAACGTGGACGATCCGGCGGGCCTGGCCCGGATTCTGGACGCGCTCCGCGAGCTGGCCGCTCGCCTGCCCATCGTCTTTCCGGCCCACCCGCGCACGGCGGCGCGGATGGAAGGGCTGGGGGGCCCTCCGCTCGCGGGCGTCACCGTCTGCGAGCCGCTCGGCTACCTGGACTTCCTGGGCCTCATGGACACGGCCGGGCTGGTGGTCACCGACAGCGGGGGGATTCAGGAGGAGACCACCGCCCTGGGGGTGCCCTGCCTGACCCTCCGGGACAACACGGAGCGTCCCATCACCGTGTCGGAGGGGACGAATCGGGTGATCGGGAGCGACCCCATCGCCATCGCCCCGGCCGCTTCAGCCGTCCTGGCCGCCCCCCAGCCGCCCCCCCGAGCCCCGGCCCTCTGGGACGGGCACGCCGGCCCCCGGATCGCCGCTGTCCTGGCGGCAGCCCTAGACGCCCTTCCCTCGTCCGCTCCCAAGAAGGAAGAAGACTCGCTTCGCGCGACGATTTGACACGCACCCCCCATACCCCTTAAAATTACTCCCAGAGTGCAGTTGCCCGGAGGAACGGGTGACCTGCCTGACTCGATAGAAAGGACCCTAGAATGACGTGCCTCCGCCGTTGCAGCGATGCTCTCGTCCTCGTCACCGCCGCATTGGTATTTTTTACAGCACCGCTGGTCCACGCCCAGACCCGTTCCGGTGGCGCCGCGGCCCAGCCGAGCCAGCAAACCGAACCCTACCGCGTCGGCGCCGGAGACGTGATCCGCGTGGACGTGGCCGGACGCACCGATGTCTCGGGAACCTTCACGGTCGCGGAAGACGGCACCGTCACAGTTCCGATCGTCGGGAACGTGCGGGTCCAGGGACGGACGGCTCAAGAGGTCCGCTCCGACCTCTCGCGCCGGATCTCACTCTTCGACCGCTCCTCGCCGATGGTCACCGTGACGGTGGCGGAGTACAAGAGCCGGAAAATCTTCGTGCTCGGTGCGGTCCTCCTGCCCGGCATCTATGCCTTCGCCGATATGCCCACCGTCTGGGACGCGATCGCCGAAGCAGGCGGTCCGCTCGATGACGCGAATCTGAACGCCGTCGAGATGATTCCGGGCGACGCCGTGGGAGGACGCCGGACCCAGACGATTGACGTAGCCGGAGCCATCCGCGAGAGCCGCACCGAGTCCTTGCCCCGGCTCCGACCCGGAGACACCGTGCGTGTGCCGCGGGGACAGAACGCGAGCAGCGTGCTCCTCATGGGCGCCATCGTGCGACCCGGGCCGCTTCCGTTCGACCAGGCGCCCGACCTCGTCACCGCCGTGATCCGGAGCGGAGGGCCCACGCAGGACGCCAAGCTGCGCGAAGTGCAGGTCATTCGCCAGGCGGGCGCGCGCGTCATGCGGCTGCGCGTGGACCTCGATCGCTACTTCGAGAAGGGCGACATGGCCGGCAATCCGCGCCTCGAGCCCGGGGACACCGTGTTCCTGCCGCGCGAGTCCAATGGCCGCTCCAATGCCATGACCTATATCGGCGCCGCGACGGCCGTGATCGGGCTGATCAGCTCCGTCGTGATCCTCTCGAACCGCTGACCCCGAAGGAGTCTCCCTCCGTGGAGCAGGAAGTTACATCCGCAGTCGATACCCGCGAGATTTTCTGGAAAGCGCGGCGGTACCGTTGGATTGCCCTCCTGCCGTTGGTGGGGGCGCTGTGCGCCGCCTTCTTCTACGCCAACGTGGCGACTCCTGTGTACGAGTCGTCCGTGATCATCTCCCTCGAGGACCAGGCCCCGTTCTCGGAAGGGGTGGAGCGCATCGTGCGTCCAAGCCAGCGAAACGAGGACATGGTGCAGAAGGTGGCGCGCGTGCGCAACCGCGTGCTCAACCGGACATTCCTGACGGCCGTCTCCGACCGCCTCGGGCTGGCGCGCGAGCCGCGTCTGATCCGGTCCGGGGAGTCCGCCGCGCGGAAGTACCGGGGGATCACACCGGAGGAATACGCCACGCGCGTCGCGGTGGCCTCGCTGGCCAAGAAGGTGACGGTCACGCCGGTCGGCTCCACGTTCATCAAAATCGCGGTCAAGGATCCCACGCCCGAGAACGCGCGCCGAGTGGCGACCGCCGTGAGTCAAGGGCTGATCGAGGACACGCGAAAGGTCACGCTCGAGCGGGCGCAGGCCCGCGGTGAATTCAGCCAGGACCAGATCTCGCTCCTCCGTGAAAAGCTCCGCCAGCTCGAAGACCAACTGGCCGCCGCCAAGGAGTCGGCGATCGGGCAGAGCATCTCCACGGGCCCCGTGGACCAGGGGAATGTCGAGGTGGTCGGCGAGATGGCGGGCACCGCCGACAAGGAGGCGGGCCAGATCCGCGATCGGATCCGTTCGGACGTGGAAACGTGGGCCTCGCGCGTGGGCCCGGGGCGCCCGGTCCCGGATCTCAAGAATTCCCGCACGGCGGAGCTCGAGTCGCGCCTCTCCAGCCTCGAGGGGAGCTATGGCGTGGCGTCCGCGCGAGGCGGCGAGGGGCAGTCTCTCCTTCAGCAGATCGGCTCCGCCCGCCAGACGCTCCTGAACGAATACGAGGCCGCCGCGTCGCGCCTCTCGGGCGACCTGCCCGACGACGCGCGCCAGCTAGCGGCCGGCATCGCCTTGGACCGCGCGGTGCTCCGCACGCTCCAATCGCGCAAGGGGCGGATCCAGTCCATGGTCCGCTCGTACGTGAACAAGGCGCGCAGCGCGCCGCGCGCCGAGATGGCGGTCGAGCGGCTCGAGAACGAAGTCCAGAAGACCCGCGACAACCTCGCGACCATGGAGAAGGAGGCCACCTCGTCCCAGATGAGCGAGGCGCTCGAGACGAGCCAGCTCTCGCTCCGCATCGAAATCGTGGAGCCGCCGCAGCTCCCGATCAAGCCGGTGTGGCCGGACCGGCTCAAGATCCTCGGCGCGGCGTTTCTGCTCGGCCCGCTCCTCTCGCTCGGCGTGATCGTCGGCGCCGAGCGCGTGGGCGCAATACTTCGTACCGTGGATCAGGCAGAAGAAGAGATGGGCACCAAGGTGATCGGAACGATTCCCCGGATCGAAGGGTGGTCGCGGCCCGGCACCTTTCTCGAGAACCACTGGGCGCCCGTCTCCATCCTGGCGCTCATCGTCCTGACCGCGCTGATCACGGGGGTCTACACGACCGTCGCGACGAGCCGGAACGTCAATGCCACGAATGCCGAGCAACGCCGCTAACCAAGACCGCCACCACGTGACCCACGACGCCCCGAGAAGTCTCTTCAGCGAGTTCAGCCCCGACGCTCCCTACGTGACGGAGGCGCGGCGCCTGCTGCAGTCCTTGATGCGGCAGCACCGGGGCCCCGCGTGCCGGGTCTACATGGTCACCAGCGCCGCCCGCGGGGAAGGGAAGAGCACCATCTGCGGTCTCCTGGGCCTCGTGGCCGCGCGCATCTTCCACCGGCACACGCTTATCATCGACGGCGACATGCGCCGTCCCACCATGCATCAGCTCCTCGACATCTCGCAGAAGCCGGGCCTCTTCGAATTGCTCGCCGGCAAGGTGACGCTGGACGTGGCGCGGCGACCGACCGCGCTCCCGCTCCTCCACGCCATTCCGGCCGGGAAGCCGGGCGCGCAGGTGAGCGACGCCTACGACGACGCTGCCTTCGAGAAGCTGCTCGCCGGGATCCGGCCCAGCTACGATCTGATCTTCATCGACGCAGCCCCGGTCGTCCCCGTGGTCGAGCCGATCATGATGGCCGAGCACGCGGACGGTCTCCTCCTGGTCGCCATGGCGGGCCGCACGCCGATCTCCATGCTCCGGCGCATGAAAGGAATCCTCGCCCCGGTCTCGGCCAAGGTGGCGGGCGCGATCGTGAACAACGCGACCGAGGGGCTGCCCTACTACTACGACTACAGCTACTACGGATACAAGCCGCTCCTGTCCCGGCGCGACCGCAAGAAGGCGGGCGGGCACAAGCCGGGCCCGGAGTCCCACGCCGCCGCCCGTCCGGACGAAAACGGCGCGCCGTCCGGCGACGGGACCCCGGCGACACCCTCCGGGAGCACCGTGCCCCGCAGAGCGGGCACACCCCAGACCAAGGAGTAGGAATGCCACGCCGCACCCGGCCCGATCCGGCCGCCAAACGCCTTTCCAGCCGCCTCCAAAAACGCACCGCACGCATCGGCGTCATCGGCCTGGGCTACGTCGGCCTGCCGCTCGCCGTGGAATTCGCCAAAGCGGGATTCCGCGTGACCGGCTTCGAGATCGACGCAAAGCGCGCCGCCGCCTTGAACCGCGGCGTCTCCTATATCCAGGACGTGCCCACCGCGGAAGTCCGCGAGCTGGTCCGGGACGGACTCCTGCGGGCCACCCTCGACTTCGACGAGCTCGCGCGCATGGACGCCATCGACATCTGCGTGCCCACGCCCCTCCGGAAGACCAAGGACCCCGACGTCTCGTACATCGTGGCGGCCGTCAAGGAGATCGCCCCCAGGCTCAAGAAGGGGCAGCTCATCGTGCTGGAGAGCACGACCTATCCCGGGACGACCGACGAGCTGGTCCGGCCGATGCTGGAGGAGGGCGGGATGACGGTGGGGCGCGACTTCTTCCTCTCGTTCTCGCCCGAGCGCGTGGACCCGGGGAACGAGCGCTATCACACGCGGAACATCCCCAAGGTGGTTGGCGGCGTCACGCCGGCCTGCACTGCGGCCGTGGCCGAGCTGTACGGCACGGTGATGGAGCAGGTAGTGACGGT
>JBKJXM010000354.1:0-3723 GCA_046716305.1 Candidatus Eiseniibacteriota bacterium | reverse complement strand
GCCCGCCGCCCCGCGCGCCGCGCTCGCTCGCGGCGCTCCAGTGGATCCACTCTGGATGGGCCGGGATCGAATCGTGGCTCAGTCGCCCCGAGTGGCGGGACGGCGTCCGCCTCACGCGGACCGTGGGCGACTTTCCGGAGCGGATCGCGGAGTACGTCGCGGCGTACCTCCTCGCCGACGCGCTCCACGTGCGCGAGGCCATGCAACAGATGGAAGCGCGCGCGTGGCGGCCCTGGGCGTCGGAGACGCTGGCGGGCCGGTCGCTTCTGGTCGTGGGGCATGGCGCCATCGGCCGGCGCGTGGCGCAGGTGTCGCGCGCGCTCGGCATGGCCGCGCGCGGTATCCGGCGCGGGCCGCTCACGGCAGAGGACCACGCGCGCGGCGTGGAGGACCTCGCCGCGCTGGAGGCGCTTCTTCCCGCGGCCGACGTCGTCGTGAATCTGCTCCCGCACACGGCCGAGACGGAATCGTTCTGGGGGGCGGAGCGCTTCGCGCGCATGAAGCCGGGGGCCACGTTCGTCAACGTCTCGCGGGGCGCGACCGTGGACGAGGAGGCGCTCCTCGCGGCGCTCGCCGCGGGGCGTCCCGCGCGGGCGATCCTCGACGTGTTCCGCGAAGAGCCGCTCCCGCCGGATCACCGGCTCCGCTCCGCGCCCGGCGTATGGATCACGCCCCACGTGGCCGGCACCGGCACTTCGGCCGTGCTCGCGCGCGAGTTCGCCGCGAACTGGAAGCGGTGGCGGAGCGGCGAGCCGTTACAGAGGGAAGTGGACCGCGCGCGCGGGTATTGAGTGCCCGGGCTCTGATCGGCCTCCAAGCCAAGAGGGGGAAAGTCCTTGACCCCCGCCGCCCCCTTCTCATAATCGCGTTCAACACCGCGCCGTCCCGTCCTCGAAAGGAGCCGCCGTGCCGGTCACAACTTCGAAGGAGCCGATGGTGACGAAGGGGACGATGTGGGCGATCCAGAAATCGGCGCCGGGCCCGGGCCTCACGCCGGTGACCGTGCCGATCCCGCCGGTCGGACCCAAGGACGTCCGCGTCCGCGTCACCGCGTTTGCGATCTGCGGCACCGACCTCCACATCGTCGAGTGGGACGCGTGGGCGGCTTCGCGCATCCGCCCGCCGCTGGTTCCGGGGCACGAGTTCACCGGCGTCGTCGAGTCGGTGGGAAGCGAGGTCACGCTGGTCGCGCCCGGCGACCGCGTGACGGCCGAGACCCATATCTTCTGCGGCATCTGCTACGCCTGCCGCCGCGGCCTCCAGCACCTCTGCCAGAACGTCCAGATCCTGGGCGTGGATCGCGCGGGCGCCTTCGCCGACTTCGTGGTGATCCCCGAGCAGAACGTGTGGCGCCTCCATCCGGACATCCCCGAGGAGATCGCGGCGATCCACGATCCCCTGGGCAACGCGGTGCACACGGCGCTGGCCGGTCCGGTCGCGGGGCTCCGCTTCGCCGTGTTCGGCTGCGGCCCCATCGGACTCTTCTCGATCGGCGTGCTCAAGGCGGCCGGCGCGGCGTGGGTGGCCGCGATCGACAAAAATCCAATGCGCCTGGAGCTAGCGACCGCCATGGGAGCCGACCTGGCCGTGAACGTGGAGCGGAAGAAGGTGGTGCCCGAGATCCTGCGCGCCACGGACGGGCGCGGCGTGGACGGCATGCTGGAGATGTCGGGACACGCGCAGGCGTACCGCGACGGGTTCGAGATGCTCGCGAACGGGGGCCGGGTCTCGCTCCTGGGAATTCCCTCGGCGCCGCTCGAGATCGACGTCGCGAAGGAGATCATCTTCCGGGGCGCCCAGGTGCAGGGGATCAACGGGCGCCTGATCTTCGACACGTGGTTCCGGATGGAAGCGCTCCTCCTCTCGGGCAAGCTCGACGTGAAGCCGGTCATCACCCACGTTCTCGGCTGGTCGGAGTTCGACCGCGCGGTCGAGCTGCAGCGCTCCGGGAAGGCGGGGAAGATCGTCCTGATGCGCGACCGGCCGTGAGCTCCGCTCCGGGAACGATGAACCCGCTCGGCTTCCTGGACGAAGCCCTCGATGCGCTCCGCGCCGAAGGGCTGTATCGCCGCCTCCGCGTGCTCGAAGGGGAGCAGCAGCCCCGCGCCCGCTTCGACGGCCGCGAGGTCATCAACCTCTCCTCCAACAACTATCAGGGCCTGACGACGCACCCCAAGCTCCGCGAAGCCGCGATCCGGGCGGTGAAGGAGCTGGGGGCGGGAAGCGGCTCGGTGCGCACCATTGCGGGGACGATGGAGCTGCACCTCCAGCTGGAGCGGCGGATCGCAGCGTTCAAGAACACCGAAGCGTCGGTCGTCTTCCAGAGCGGCTTCGCGGCGAACGCGGGAACGGTGGCGTCCATTCTCGGGAAGGACGACCTGATCCTCTCCGACGAGCTGAACCACGCGAGCATCATCGACGGCGCGCGCCTGTCGCGCGCAGCCATCCGGGTTTTCCCGCACCGGGATACTGCCGCGCTCCGCCGGCTGCTCGAGGAAACGTCGGAGGTGAAACGCCGGCTGGTCATCACCGACGGCGTCTTCAGCATGGACGGGGATATCGCGCCGCTCGCCGAGATCGCCGCCCTCGCGCGCGAGCACGGAGCCATCATGATGGTGGACGACGCGCACGCGAGCGGCGTCCTCGGGAAGAACGGCCGCGGCACCGTCGACCACTTTGGGATCCACGGCCAGGTCGACATCCAGGTCGGCACGCTCTCGAAGGCGATCGGCGTGCTGGGCGGCTACGTCTGCGGCTCGAAGACGCTCATCGAGTACCTCTATCACCGCGCGCGCCCGTTCCTCTTCAGCACCTCGCACCCCCCCGCGGTCGCGGCGGCGTGCCTGGCCGCCTTCGACGTGCTCGAGGCGGAGCCGGAGCGTATCGAGCGGCTCTGGTCGAACACCCGCCGCTTCCAGGCGGGGCTGAAGCGCCTGGGATTCGACATCGGCGCGAGCGCGACCCCGATCACGCCCATCCTGGTCGGCGAGGCCAGCCGCGCGATGCAGCTCTCCGATCTCGCGTTCGAGCGCGGCGTCTTCGCACAGGGGATCGGCTTTCCCACGGTGGCGAAGGGGAGGGCGCGCCTTCGCGCCATCGTCACCGCGACGCACACCGAGGAGGAGCTGGACCGCGCGCTCGAGATCCTGGGCGATGCCGCGCGGAGCCTCGGAATCCTTTCCTGAGCCGCCCGCCCCGCGTACGGTGACGGCGTCCGGTCCCGCTCCCGAGCCCCTCTACGTCCGGCTCCCGAACTGGCTGGGCGACCTGATCCTCGCGTGGCGCGTGGTCGAGGCGGCCGGAGCCGAGGGAGCGGTGTTCGCGGGGCGCGCCGCTTTCGAGCCGCTCGTGCGCGCCCGCTTCCCAGCGTCACCCTACATCCCGGTCTCCCGCCGCGGCCGCTATTCCGCCGCGAGCGCGCTTCGCTCGCTCCGGCCCGCGGCGGCGCTCCTCCTCACCGATTCCTTCTCCTCGGCACTTCTCGCGGCGCTCGCCCGGATTCCGCGACGGATCGGCTACGCCGCGGAGGGTCGCGACTTCCTTCTCACGACGCGCGTTCCGCGCGCGGGGCGGGCGCGGAGCGCGGCGCGATTCGCGGAGTACCGCGAGCTGGGCGAAGCGGCGGGACTTCAGATTTCCCCGGAGGAGCCGGAGCTTCGCGCCACCCCCGGAGAGAAGGGGCGGGGGGCGGCGCGTCTTTCCGCGGCGGGCCGCGGCGGCGCG
>JBKJXM010000353.1:0-4261 GCA_046716305.1 Candidatus Eiseniibacteriota bacterium | reverse complement strand
GCTTCCAGCTCGACGGCCGGCCCCCGCTCCGCCCCGGGCCCGCGCTCCGCGGGAGCCCCGTTGCCCGCGCCCGCGCCGTCGCGGCCCTGCGCCGCCGGCCCCGTGAGCCCCGGCTCCACGTCCTCCTCGGCGGGGAGCGACAGCACGTCGCGGATCCGCGCCATGGACGCGGCGCCGCGCTGGAACAGGTTCGACACCCAGCCCAGCGAGATCATCGGCCAGATGAGCATGGCCAGGTAGATCTGGAACGCGACCAGCTCGCCCAGGGTGATCCGGCCCGCGATCACGGCCGCGCCGCCCACGCCGAGGACGATGGCGGCGGCGATGCCGCCCAGGAGCGAGAGCATCGGCCACATCCCCGACCAGATCCGGATCATCGCGCGGTTCTTCTCGAGATAATCCTCGTGGATCGCGAGGAACGCCCGGTACTCCCCTTCCTCTTCGACGTGCGCCTTCACGACTCGGATCCCCGACAAGGTCTCCTGCGCCTTGGCCGTGAGCGCCGCGAAGGAGGCCTGGATCGCCTCGTAGTAGTGGTGGAGCTTCGAGCCCATCCGGGCGACGGTGAACGAGAGGATCGGAAGCGGGATCAGCGCCAGGAGCGTGAGCCTCGCGTCGATCCGCATCATCAGCGCCACGGCGAACGCGAAGGTCGCGATCGTATTGCCCAGGTACATGATCCCCGGGCCCAGGAAGTTCCGCACCGCGTCGAGGTCGTTGGTCGCGCGCGACAGGAGGTCGCCCACCTTGCGGGTGCGGTAGGTCTCGGCCGGCAGCCGCGCAAAGTGGTCGAAGAGATCGTTTCGAAGCTCGTATTCCATGCGGCGCGACGCCCGGATCAGCGACATGCGCATGGTGAACAGGAAGATGCCCTGCAGCACCACCGCGAGGAGGATCAGCCCGGAATCGCGGAGCAGAGTCTGCCGCGTGACACCCTTCTCGAGATGATCCACCGCCTGGCGCACCAGCCAGGGAGACCACACCTGGAATATCGTGGTGAGCAGGATCGAGACGCCCCCGACGGCGAGCGCGATCTTGTGGCGGCGAAGATACGGAAGCAGATAACGGAGTGATCCGATGGCTTTAATTCCTCGCCGGGAGGGCGAACGGCCCCTCCCGCTAGACGGAGCTTCCTTCGATGTAGATTAAGATGCGGCCGCAGGCCTCGCAGTTCAGGATCGCCTCGCCGCGCCGGATTTCCTGCATGTCGCGCGGGGTGAGCTGCCGGAAGCAGGCGCCGCAGGCACTCTTCCGTACTTCCGCCACGGCCACCCCGTCCCGCGCTCCGGACAGACGATCGTACCGCGACAGGACCGACGCGGGGACCCGCGGACGCACCGAGTCGCGGTCCTGGACCAGCGCCGACAATGTCTGCTCGAGCGCTAAGCCCTCTTTCTCCAGCTCGGCCTCGCCCTGCTTCAGGCGCGCCTCTTCTTCCGCGACCCGCTTCTCGCCGCTCTTCGCGGCGGCGGCCAGCGCTTCCTCCCGCTCGTAATTCTCCAAGATCTTCGTCTCGACGTCCGAGCGCTTCTGCTTCACGCCCTCGATCTGGTGGCGCATGGCCGTGTATTCCTGGTTCGTCTTCACGTCCAATAGCTGGCGCTCCAGCTTCCCCACCTCGGCCTGGAAAGTCTCCGCCTCCTTCTCGAGGGTCCGCCGGCCGAGCCGCGCGCCCTCCAGATCCTTCTTCGCCTGATCCAGCGCCGACTTGGCCGCGGCGAGCGCCGCGCGCAGCGACTCGCGCCGCTTCGGGATCTCTTCCTTCCGTCGCTTGGCGTCGGAGAGAACGGTGTCGCGGCGCTGCAGATCGAGGAGCGCTTCCAGCTCAGGCAGCACGTCGGTCCTTTCTACGCGGCGGGTGGAAATGAAAACGGGGAGCGCGCATCAACGCGCTCCCCGTGTAGGGGCGACGGGGCTCGGCGGCTCGTGCCGCGGCCCCTCGTCCGGGGCCGGTGGCACCCCAAAGGCAGGCCTCGGCGTGGTGGGCGGTGCAGGGATTGAACCTGCGACCTCTGGCTTGTGATACCAGCGCTCTCCCAACTGAGCTAACCGCCCCGACGCAAGATCGGGTCGCGGAGACCCTCGCACCGGCGCGATAGGGAATCGGCGAGGAAAGGGCAAGTGGGCCCACTTGGACTCGAACCAAGGACCACCCGGTTATGAGCCAGGCGCTCTCACCAGCTGAGCTATGGGCCCGGTTGCGATTCATCGTTCCGGAGGTGGACCCGAGCGGGGCAGGGTACCAAACGCGGCGCGACAGGGTCAAGCCGCGCCCCCCGCGCCGAACAACCCGAGCTCGAGACCAGACGTCACATCATCTCCACGTAGCCCTTGAGGCGGCGGCTGCGCGTGGGATGGCGCAGCTTGCGGAGCGCCTTCGCCTCGATCTGGCGGATGCGCTCGCGGGTCACGTTGAACGTGGCCCCCACCTCTTCCAGGGTCCTCGGACAGCCGTCCTCAGTGAGCCCGAAGCGGAGCCGGATCACCTTGGCCTCGCGCTTGGAGAGCGTTTCCAGCACTTCGTTCACTTCGTCCTTCAGCATCGAGAACGCCGCGGCCTGGGCCGGCGAGACCACGCTGGTGTCTTCGATGAAATCGCCCAGGCTGGAGTCGTCGTCCTCGCCGATGGGACGGTCCAGCGAGATCGGCTCCTGCGCCGCCTTGAGCACGCTCTTGATCTTGTCCACCGGCAGCGCCAGCTTCGCGGCCACCTCTTCCGGCGTCGGCTCGCGGCCCAGCTCCTGCACCAGGCGGCGCGACGTGCGCACGACCTTGTTGATGGCCTCGATCATGTGCACCGGCACGCGGATGGTGCGCGCCTGGTCGGCGATGGCCCGCGTGATGGCCTGGCGGATCCACCACGTGGCGTACGTGGAGAACTTGTAGCCCTTCCGGTAGTCGAACTTGTCCACCGCGCGCATCAGGCCGCTGTTCCCCTCCTGGATCAGGTCCAGGAACTCGAGGCCGCGGTTCGTGTAGCGCTTGGCGATGGAGATCACGAGTCGTACGTTGGCCTCGATCATCTCCCGCTTCGCCTTGTCGCGGGCGATCTCGCCCGACCGGATCTCCCGCGCGACCTCCTTCACCTGGTCTCGCGTGATCTTGGATTCCTCTTCGATCTTCCGGACCTTGCGGCGCGCGTTCTTGGCCGCGTGGTCGTACTCCTCGAAGTGCGCGGCGGTGAGGCCGCTCTCCTTCTCGACCTGGCGCTCCTCCTTGCGGCTCTTCTTGGTCCGCTTCGCCAGATCCGCGATCTCTTCCCCGGTCCGGCCCCAGCGCCTCTCGAGATCGGTGAACTCGCTCTCGACCAGGTCGATCTGGTGGGAGTAGTCCTTGATCCGCTCGGCGAGCCGCTCGATCAGTCGGATGCTCAGGTTCAGCGTGAAGAGCTCACACATCAGCTCCTCGTCCGAGACGCGGATCTTGCCGTGGTGCGCCAGGCGAAGCTCCTCTTTCAGCCGCCCGATGGGCTTTTCCTGGAGCTTGCTCAGCTTCCCGTGCATGACGCGGATCTTGTCGAGCGCCTTCAGGGCTCGGGTCCGCTCGCGCTTGGGCGAGAACTCGGGATTCCAGTTTCCGAAGTCGATCTGGGTCAGGTCCTCGACGCGCATCTTCCCCTGCTTCACGCGCGTGCCGTAGGAGATGATTTCCTTGAGGATGGGGCCCGATCGGAAGAGCGCCGTGCAGATCTGCTTCTCCCCCGCCTTGATCCGCTTCGCGATCTCGACTTCGCCCTCGCGGTCGAGGAGCGGCACGCGCCCCATCTCGCGCAGGTACATGCGGACGGGATCGTCGTAGCGGACGGGGTGCGGCAACGTCTGTTTCTCGGGCGGACGCTTCTCCTCCCGCCGCTTCAGGCGGAGCTTCTGCTGCGCCTCTTCATGCGTGTCGAAGACATCGACCTTGAGGTCATTGAGGGCGATGTAGACCTCGTCCATGTCCTCGACGGAGGCACTCTCGTCCAGGAAGGTCTCGATCTGGTCGTGAAGCAGGTAGTGCTGCTTTCCGGCGAGCGTCTTCAGCTCGACAAGACGGTTCCCGTCTCCCTTGCCCCGCTTCAACCCTTCCGCTTTTCGTTTCATTGGTTCTTCATTTCTCCTCTAGGAAACGGCCGGATGATTACGGCTGTGCAACCTGATTGCCAGATCCCGGCGCTCGGCGATCAGCCGGCCCAGGGACCCTTCGTCGTGCGACCTCTCGGCCGTATGGATGTCCCGGTCGATATCTTGAAGTAAGGCGCGAATCCGCCGCTCTTCCAGGC
>JBKJXM010000352.1:0-2673 GCA_046716305.1 Candidatus Eiseniibacteriota bacterium | reverse complement strand
TCAGCCAGCTCAGCGCCCTGACCCGCTACGAAGTTTCGTCCTGGATCGACCAGTAGCCGCGCGCGGGTAGCTCCTCGGTGAGCCCCGGCGCTATTGGGCCATCCAGAGGTGGAACGGCGCCAGGTTTCCGACACTCCCGGCATTCCCAGCGCGCTCCGGTGCAGTCTCTCCCACCGCCTCCCGCTCGAGCGTGATCTCCGGCCGCGGCCGCTGAAGCAGCGCGCCCGGGACCGTGAAGGCCGGCTCCACCCACGTCGTCTCCGCCCGCGCGTACGTCCACAGACCTGCATCCTTGCCGTCCACGCGAACCCGGATCCGCCCCGGATACCAGGCATCGGTGCGCATCACGAGCGTGAGGTCCTTACCCGGCGTCACCCGCGCGCGGAATCGCTGCGACCCGTACACGATCCGTCCGCCGTCCGTTAAGGGCCGCGTGGGACGCCCGGCAAAGACGTATTGGCGGAGCACGTCCTTCGCCTCGGGCTCGGCGCGCCATTCGTGGCGCCGCTCGTCGGCCAGCCAGGCGAGGTCGAGGGAGTCCACCATCCGCTTCCCGCCCAACGCCGCCTCCGCGTCGAGCGGCCGGTCGGTCGCCGCCACGTCGATCCACGAGGCGGGATAGACCACCATGTCCGGTCCGCCGCAGATGGTGTTGAAGTCGAGATGGGCGCGGAACGCCTCGGGCCCGAGAATTCCGCTCTCGCGCCAGTAGGGAAACCAATCGGGATAGATCGCGAAGTAGGTGGGGAGGCGCGAGGGAGGCTCCCGGCGCACGTGCTCGAAGAGGCAGCCGAGGCCCGACCGGTAGACGAGCGCGTACCCGGCGGAGGTGAGGCCGATCAGGTCCACCGTGTGGCGGCGGCCGTAGTAGGCGATGGCGCCCGCGTCGTTCAGCCCCACGATCGCGTCGCGCGGAAGGCTCCGGTCGATCCAGCGTCCGACGGCGACCTGCTGATGGAGGATGTTCTCGCAGTTGTGCCCGTAGAAGCGGATGACCTGCGCCTGCTCGGGGAGGAGCCGCGGCGCCCAGACCGCGAGCGGCACGGCCGCCGCGAGGATCGCCGCGGCCATGCCGGCGGCGCGCGGGAGCCGCTCCGCAAGAAGCCAGGCGAGCCGCCCCCACCCGGCGGCGACGAGCACCAGAAAGAGCGGATAGAGACCCTGGAGATAGCGGTAGAGGTGCACGTACCAGAAGAGGGGGAGCGACTGGACCACGAGCCCCGCCACGAGGAGCGGCGCGAGCGCGAGCCCCCGGGGCCACGGCCGCCGCCCGGGTGCGAACGCGAGAAGGAAAAAGAGCGCGGCGCCGATGCCGTTCACCCAGGCGAGCGCCGGATCGGGGCGGAACCCCTCGCCGACCTGCAGCATGCCCAGGTAGACCTTCGCGATCACGCCCCAGACCTGGGGGAGCCCCATCAGATACTGGAGACGCGTCTCGCGGTAGGGCTCGGCAAGGATCGACTTGGCCTGGCTGCTCGTTGACTCGATCGAGCCGGAGACGATGAGATTCACGATGAAGGGGAGCGCGGCAGCCGCGAAGGGAAGGAGCACCTCGGGGCCCGGCCTCCTACGTTCTCCGGACGCGCTCCCAGCGCGCCACAGGTCGGCCAGCATCAATAGCCCGAACACGCCGGCGAGGACCGCCCCCTCGGGACGCGACGCGGCGAGCGCGAAGAGCCACCACCGGAGGGTCCGGAATCGCGCGCCCTCGCGCTCCCGGAGATAGGCGCGGAAGGAAGCGAGGAGGGTGGTCCCGTAGAGGAAAATCTCCATGCCGCTCAGGTAGCCCCAGAGGAGATGCGGGCTCATGAGGAAGAGAATCAGCGCGAGCGCGCCGCCAACGGTCCCGCCCAGGCGCCGTCCGATCCGTGCCATGAGGAGCGCGCTCAGCACGTATCCGGCCAGCCCCAGCGCCAGCGCCCACGCGATGCACGCGTCGGACGACAGATGGAGGAGATGGGGCGGCACGAGGAGAAACGGGTAGAGGAGGCTTGTCGCGCCGGTGGTCGGCGCGTTCCCCGGCGTGTAGACGAACGGGTGCCCTTCCGCGATCGCGCGCGCGTACTGCAAGTAGATGAAGCTGTCGTCGAGGGGGAGGCAGATTCCGCCGCCGGTGATCCGCCGCTCGGTGCTCAGGACGCGTCCCAGGTGGAACGCGGCGACGGCCACGACCAGGACGGCGAGGAGGGCGCGGCCGTGGCGGCCGGTCAGGGAGCGGAGGCGGCCCATCGCTTCCTTTCCTCCTCGGAGACACCGACCCGGTAGAGCGGATCGGGCGCATAGCCCGCGGGCTCGGTCGTGAACAGCGGGAGGAGCGCGGGGTCGCGCCGCACGAGGTAGACGGGGCGCCGCCGGATGTTTCGCGCGATCAGCCGGTTCATCATCGCGTCCATCGTGCCCGGGTAGGGCGGGACCGACAGCGTCGGGTAGGCGCGCGCGAGTTGGCGCTGGTACCACGGCCAGACGAGCAGGTACTTGTAGACGACGACCACGCCCGGATGGCTGCGCCGGAAGTCGGTCGCCTTGTAGAACCAGAGCGCGAACGTGCGCCCGTCGTACTCGCTCACGATCAGCGCGTTCGGCTCGACCGCCTCGAGATTACGGTGCGCCCAGACCCAGGGACGCACGTCGCCGGAGGCGTCCACCGCCTTGTAGTGGGCCACGAGACCGTAC
>JBKJXM010000351.1:0-3955 GCA_046716305.1 Candidatus Eiseniibacteriota bacterium | reverse complement strand
CCGGGCGTGGCAGTGCACCCCCGCGGACGCGACCGCCCACAACAAGCGCGCCGTGCTCCTGGAAGACCGCGATCGTCCCGAAGAGGCGATCCTCGCTTATCGGCCGGCGATCGCGCACGACCCGGATGCGGCCGACGCGCACTACAACCTCGGGCTCCTGCTGGAGAGCCACGGCCGGCGCTCCGAGGCGATGCGTCATCTCATGGCCGCGCGCCGGCTCTACGCCCTCTAGAACCCGCTAGGCGATCTGCCGGCCTGGAGTCTTTTCCAGCGCCGGGCGGTCCCACTTGCCAAGGCTCGCGGCACTGTCGTAGGTGCTGTCCACGAAATCGAGGAGGGCGCGGTCGGGGTCGGAAGCGTTGCGAACCGCCTCGTAGGGGAGGATGAATTCCCCCAGCTCGCGGTGGTAATACGCCGCGGCCGGCTTCACCCGCGCCTCCTTGAGCCCGGGCGGCTCCGGCACGGCGTACGCGTAAAAAACGGATTCTAAATGTACCACTCCGCCCGGCAGCGTTCCACCGGGCCAGAAGCCGTGGCTGATCACCTCGTGCGAGTACGCCTCCTGCATGAAGGCGGGGCCATCGCGCGGCGGCGCGGTGCGGCCCGAGAAGCGCGTGACCGCCAGGTCGAAGCCGCCCCAGAAGAAGTGGACGGGGCTGCACTTCCCCACGAACTGGCAGCGAGAGACGTTGAAGACCCGATCGCACTGGGCGAGGACGCGCCACGCACGGTTCGCGTGCTCCGGAACGTAGGTGTGGTGGGCCGTGTCCTGGTCGAGCCGGATCGGCGTGGCGATCTCGACGGCCATCGGCCAGATCCGCGCGGCGAGGCCCATCTCTTTCAGGAGGCGCAGCGTGTCGCGGTAGAAATCGGCCACGGTCTGCGGCTGAAGCGGCATCCCGCGCACCGTTCCGTCCGACACGCGAACCACGAGCTGGTGCTCGACGAAGTCGAACTCGATCGTGAACGCACGCTCGCCGTACGGCAGGGTCCGCGTCATGATCCCGCGCGGCGTGACATGCATCGCGATCCCCCACGAGTGATTCAAGGGGGGCGACTGCGCCAGGGCGACCTTTCCCACGACCTGGGTCCACATGTGGAGCGTCGCGTAGGTGTCCTTCCACTCTTCGTACGGGAGGGCCGGCCAGCGCTCGTCGGTCACCGTCAGCTCCGTGCCATCAGCTTGAGGTACTCGCGGTCCCAGGCCGCGGGGACGCTCTCGCGGGGCGAGTAGGGACCCGGCCGGTAGCGGCGGGACGAGATGCCGAGCTGGCTCTGCTCCACGATGTCCCAGTCCTGCCGGTTGGTCAGGTCCCAGAACTCCACCCCGTCGCTGATGTTGTTCGCGGGATCCGCGACCGTGTCGGGATGGAAGAGCCACTCCGATTCGACCCGCGTCCGGTTCACGTCCACGGGATGGATGAGGTAGAAGTTCACGTAGTCCGGATGCAGGCTCAAAAGCAGGTTGGGCATGAGCGAGTAGTAGAAGCCGCGCTTCCGGTCTTCCTCGGGCAGGTCGCCGCTGACCACGCGGCCGCACGCGCGCCCGCTCATGGTCGCGCTCTCGTTGGGGGCCTTGATCTCCATGTAGCCCCCGAGGAACGGGCCCTCGGTGAGATCGTTCGCGCCGCTCTGGTACGGCAGCACGGTCGCCAGCTTCGGGTGGATCGTCGGGCAGTGCAGGCACTCGGAGTAGTTCTGGAACACCAGCTTCCAGTTGGCGCGCACGTCGTACGTGACCTTGTGCCCCACCACCAGCCCCGGCAGGCCGAACCGGGAGAAGCGCCCCTTCATCGCCGCCCAATCCTTCTCGAACGGCGCCGGCTTCTCGCTCAGGCTCACGAAGAGGAACCCTTCCCACTCCGCGAGCGCGGCCTGGTGCAGCGGGTACTCCGACTTGTCGAAGTCGGCGGCGTCCTGCATGTGGGGCGCTCCGACCAGCCGCCCGTCGGTGCTGTACGTCCAGGCGTGATAGGAGCACTGGATCGTGGCGCCGAACTGGCCGGACTCTTCGCGGCAGAGGCGCGTGCCGCGATGGCGGCAGATGTTGAAGAACGCGCGCAGGGTCCCTTCCCGGTCGCGCAGCACGATGATCGACTCGCCGGCGATCTCCCGGACGAAGAAGTCCCCCGGCGCCGCGAGGCGCGACGAGCGCCCGACGCAGTTCCAGCCGCGCGCGAAGATCTTTTCCCGCTCCTCGGCGAGCACCTCGGGCGACGTGTAGAGGCGGCCCGGGAGCGTGTGTGCGCCCGGCTGATAGCTGGTCGTCGTGCTCTGATACGTGGTCATGGTTTCCCGTTACGGCGCCGCCGGTCGCCCAGGAGTCGCTTGGCGGCGAGCCATCCCGCCCCGCCCAGGACTCCCGGGCCCGGATGGCTGCCCGCGCCCCCCAAGTATAGCCCGGCGATCGGCGTCCGGTGATTCCCCCAGCCGGCCACGGGGCGCATGAAGAGGATCTGGTCCAGCCCCAGCTCGCCCTGCGACGCCGCCCCCTCCCGGAGGCCGAAACGCTCCTCCAGGTCGAGCGGGGACAGCGCGACCCGCTGGAGGACGCGGGACCGGAAGCCGGGGGCCGCCGAATCGATCGCGACGGTGACGCGCGCCGCCAGCGCATCGCGCGCGGTGGCGTCCCACGCGGCGCCGCCGCGCAGCCGGTAGGGCGCGTACTGCACCCGCGCGACGAGCACGTGCCGGCCCTCGGGGGCCAGCTCGGGCCAGTGGAGGGTCGGGGCCGTCAGCTCGACGTGCGGCCGCTCCGAGACCTCGCCGTACTTGGCCGCGTCCGCGGCCGACTCGAGCAGCTTGAGGCTGGGCGTCAGGGAGACGATGCCGGCGAGCGCCTCCTTGGAGGCCAGGCCGGGGAACTCGGGTAAGGACTCGAGGGCGTAGAGCACGATCGCGGTGCACCCGCGGTGGCGGATGTTCCCGACGGCGTGCATGAACTCGGGATCCAGCCACACGGGATCCACCCACTCGGTGAGCGTGCGAACCGGGTTCCCCGTGGAGAGGACGCCGCGGACCGCGATCTCCTCGCCGCTCTCGAGCACGAGGCCCTGGACCGTATCGTCCTTCACCTGGATCCGCGCCACGCCCGCGCCCGTCCGGATCTCGACTCCGGCGCTCCGCGCGGCCCGCTCCGCGGCCTCGGTGAACGCGGCCGGCCCGCGCCGCCAGGCCGCGCGACCCCGCAGAGCGCCCGCGGGCGCGCCCACCAGGTGATGCAGGAGCACGAACCCGGTGCCGCCGGACCGCGGACCCTGCTGATGATCCTGGATCGCTCCCGTGGCGATCGCCGCCTTGAGCGGGCCGTATTCGAACCAGTCGTCGGCCAGCTCCCAGGCCGAGAGCGGCAGGGTGCGCAAAAATTCGACCATGTCGCGGCGGCCGAGAGCGCGGAACTTCCGTCCCAGACCGAGCAGCGGCATCAGCTCCCCGAGGGACGAGGCGCTGATGTCCGGCGCCGGGGTCTGGTACAGCTCCTCGAGGAACCCGGCCAGGCGTCGAAGGAGCGTGGTGAAGGCGGGCCACTTCGCGGCGTCCGCGCGCGAGTAGGCGCCGATCGCCTCCGCGGCGCGCGCCGGATCGCGGGAGAGGCTCAGGAAGGCGCCTCGCTCGACCGCAACGGTGAGCGGCGTGTCGGCCGCCGAGCGCTCCAGCCCGTCCAGGCCCAGCGAGCGGGCGACGGCGGGGGGCAGCCACCCCGCATCCAACCCCAGCGGTGCCGCGTGGAAACCCGGAGCGAACTCGACCACGCGCCCCTGCCCTCCCAGCGCCGGCTCGCGCTCGAGCAGGAGCGTGCGCTGTCCGGCCTTTCCGAGCGTGGCCGCGGCCACGAGGCCGTTCGCCCCGCCGCCGATCACGGCCGCGTCATAGCCGGATCGGCTCACGCGGCCCCCCGAAGCATCTCCAGCGCGGCCAGACGGCCGGACGCGCCCATGATGCCACCGCCCGGGTG
>JBKJXM010000350.1:0-3253 GCA_046716305.1 Candidatus Eiseniibacteriota bacterium | reverse complement strand
ACATTCGCCTTTCGAGTAGAAGACGATCGAGGGCCGGCCATCCATTGGTTGGGGCTTGAAATCCACTCGATTTCAACCGGCCATGCGGCATCCTGAGGACCCGGTTTTGGCCTCGTAGCGGTACCTTGGCGGCGGCCACGCTGCCGTATCTGTATCTGGCGGACCCCGAGGACGGGGTTAATTGTACCTGCCGGCGGCGCTCGTCACTCCCGCCACACGGCGCGGCTGCCAGAGCGTCGCCTCCTCCACGCCCGTCGGGATCACCTGCCGCCTCTGCGAGCGGCTCGACTGCCGCGCCCGCGCCTTCCCCTCCGTGCACCGGCGGCTCCAGGTGGACGAGAACGTGCGCGGAATCTCCTTCTACGCCCCGGTGAAGGAAGAGGAGTAGGAGGGCAGACACGGGAAGGGGCGTCCCGACGGACACCGGCAATTGACATTCGAGACGTCGGGGAATAGCGTGCTCCTCACACACATCCCCTGCGTGTGCCGCCCACATCGAATCATCCGTACTAAGGAGCGTCGCCATGACCCCCTCTCCGCGCACCTCCGTCTTCGCTTCATTGCTTCTCGCCGCAGGGATCGCCCTCACCGCCCTGACCCCCGCCCCCGCTACCGCCGCATGGCCGGCATTTGGCGCGCCGGTCTCGACGGCCGGGAACATTCAGGACCAGGTGTCCGCGGCGCCCGACGGCGCCGGCGGCATGATCGTCGCCTGGCGCGACCAGCGCACGGACGTGGGCGACATCTACGTCCAACGCGTGAGCGGCGCCGGGGTCGTGCTCTGGGCAGCCGGCGGCGTGGCCGTCTGCACGGCCGCGAACGCACAGATGCTCCCCCAAATCGTGTCGGACGACGGTGGGGGCGCCATCCTCGTGTGGCAGGACAACCGGTCCGATCCCTTTGGCGACATCTACGCGCAGCGCGTCAACGCGAGCGGAGTGCCGCTCTGGTTCGCGAATGGAGTCCCGCTGATCGCCGGCGCGGGAGAAAACATCCAGAGCGCCTCGCGATTCCGGATGATCCGCGACGGCGTGGGCGGGGCCATCTTCACGTTCAGCGACAGCCGGAACACCAGTGGCGCTTCCGAGCCGGGGGTTTCGAAAGTGTGGGCGGAGCGCGTGACCAGCTTCGGCTCGCCGCTCTGGAGCCCGGGCGGAGTCCCGGTTGCCGCGGACCCCGGGTTCACCTACGACAACGCGGCCCCGGCATCCGACGGCCTGGGAGGGGTCATCGTCGCCTATCAAGACGGCTCCGGCGGAAGCTTCGATATCGTGGCCATGCACTTGGACGCGTCCGGATCCGCGACGTGGAGCGGCGTCCCTGTGTGCACCGCGTCCGACAAACAGTATCTCCCCGATATCGTCTCCGACGGGGCCGGCGGAGCCGTGGTCGCTTGGGTGGACAATCGTTTTGACGTGGTGGGGGACATCTACGCCCAACGCATTGACGCCGCGGGCGTTCCGCAGTGGACCCCCGACGGCAACGCCCTCGTGGTCGGGCCTTCGGCCAATAACGCCGGTGAGTACGCCATCCGGATGATCGCCGACGGCGGCGGCTATACGCTCGCCTTCGCCGACGACCGGAAGGAGAACGGCTTCCCCGATCCCGGCTTCAGCAAGGTCTGGGCACAGCGCGTCGACCTCTACGGCTCCGTACTCTGGGGGAATGGCATCCCCGTGGCCGGCGGCCCCGGAACTCACAAAGGGCACCGGATCGTGACCGACAGCGAAGGCGGCTCGATCGTAGTCTGGCAGGATGGGAGCTCCGCCGGAAATCTCAATATCTTTGCGCACCGATTCGACCCGTTGGGTAATCGCGTGTGGGGCTCCGGCGGGGTAAGCGTCTGCAACGCGCTCGGGCACCAGAACGCGCCCGCCGCTGTCTCCGACGGGCTTGGGGGCGTCCTCACGGCTTGGGAGGACGCACGCTCAGGCAATTCGGACGTCTACGCGAACGTGGTCGACTTCGCGGGAGTGCCCGGCGCGAACGCCAGGTGGCAATGCACCAGCTACCGGCCGGACGGCGTCGTGGCAACGGGCGCCTTGAACGCGCAGGATCAGGTCGTCGCGGCGTCGGACGGCTCGGGCGGGCTCTTCATCGCGTGGCGCGACCAGCGCTCCGACGCGGGCGACATTTATGCGCAGCACGTAAATAGCCTGGGGCTTCCTCTGTGGCCAGCCGACGGGGTGCCGATCTGCACCGCGCTCAACCTCCAGCAGCAGCCCCGAATCGTCTCCGACCTGAGGGGCGGCGCGATCATCGCGTGGCAGGACAATCGCGTCGATCCCAACGGGGACATGTACGCCCAGCGCATCGACGCCTTGGGCGCCACACACTGGAGCCCCGACGGGAACGTCATGGTCTTCGGCCCGTCGAGAAACACGCAGACGATCTCGGGATTTCGCATGATCGAGGACGGTGCCGGCGGCGCCATCTTCACGTTCCGGGACAACCGGCTTCTCGGCGGCGCCCTCGACCCCGCCTATACGAAGGTGTGGGCCCAGCGAGTCTCGGCCACCGGCGTCCCCTCGTGGGGCAACGGCACTCTCGTCGGCGGCGGCCTGAACGGGCAGGAGAACGGGGCCCCCGTGTCGGATGGCCTCGGCGGCGTGATCGTCGCCTGGCAGGACGGATCTCCCGGCACCCATTTCGACATCTCCGCGCAGCGCATCGACCTCTTGGGCGTGCCGCGGTGGGGCGCATCGGGCGTGCTCGTGTGCAACGCGGCCAACAACCAACTGGTGCCGGACATCACCTCGGACGGCAGCGGAGGCGCGATCGTCGCGTGGTCCGACGCCCGGGTCGACGCGAACGGGGACGTCTACGCCCAGCGGCTCAACCCTTTCGGCTCTCCGGTCTGGGCGGCGAACGGCGTCGCGCAGGTTGTGGGAGCGTCGAGCAACAATTTCGGCGAGTACTTCATCCGCATGATCCCGGACGGCGGGGGCGGCGCCTACCTCGCGTTCGCGGACAACCGCGACTTCAGCGGGGTCCCCGACCCGACATTCAGCAAGGTGTGGGCGCAGCACATCAAGCCCGCCGGGCTGCCCGACTGGGCGAACGGCGTCCCAGTGGGCGCCGGCGCCGGCCATCACGGCTATCACCAGATCGTGTCCGACGGCGAGGAGGGGATGGTCATCGTCTGGCAGGACGGCACGTTCGGTCCCGGTGCCACGGACATCTCCGCCCAGCGCCTCCGGTCGTCGGGCGGGTCGCACTGGTCCTCGGGCGGCGTCAAGGTTTCGGCAGCCGG
>JBKJXM010000349.1:0-3455 GCA_046716305.1 Candidatus Eiseniibacteriota bacterium | reverse complement strand
CATCTCGCCGGCCCCGGCGGGATCATCGCGGCCGACGCCTTGGGGGCCGACCTGGGCGGCGCGGGGCCGCTCGTCGTGCGCGACCGTCACGCGACGCTCCGCGGCCGCACGCTGGCGTACGAAGCCGAGCAGATCCGTACGGCGCTCGACGCGCACCGCGGCAACCGCTCGCACGCCGCGCGGGCGTTGGGGCTGACGCGGCAGGGACTCTGGAAGAAGATGAGGCGACTCGGCGTGTGCGCGACGACGGACCCGGCCGATTGACCTTGATTTCGCGGCCCCCGTTCCTATACTCGCGCGACTGAACCAACGCCCCGCGCACGCGCCGGACGCATCAGCCGCGGCGCCCATCCCTCGGGAGGAAACTCGGTTGGCCAAGCGTCCCCTTCGGGTCGGCGTGATCGGCGCCGGCCTCGTCACGCAGATCAATCACCTCCCCGCCCTGAAGAAGCGCCGGGACGCCGAGGTGGTGGCCGTCTGCGACGACGACGGCGAAAAGGCGCGGATGGTCGCCAAGCACTTCGGCATCCCACGCACGGTGACCGACTACGAGGCGCTGCTCCGGAGCGACGACATCGAGGCGGTGATCATCGCCACGCCCAACCATCTCCACGCCCCGATGACGTTGGCGGCGATGGGCTACGGGAAGCACGTGCTCTGCGAGAAGCCGCCGGCGAGAAATGCCGCGGAGGCGGAGCAGATGTGCGAGGCCGCGCGCCGCTCCGGGTGCATCCTCATGTACGCGATGAACAACCGCTTCCGGACCGACGTGCAGCTCCTGCGCGGGTACATGGAGCGCCGGGAATTCGGTACGATCTTCTACGCGAAAACGGGATGGCTTCGGCGCCGCACCGCCCAGCGCGGCCCCGCGTGGTACCAGAACAAGCGTAGCTCGGGCGGCGGCGTGCTCATGGACCTCGGCGTCCAGATGCTCGACCTCTCGCTCTGGCTCCTGGGGAACCCGAAGGTGGCTTCGGTGACCGCCACCAAGTACGTCACCGATCCGCGCGAAGATGTCGAGGACACGGTGGCGGCGTTCCTGGTGCTCGATAGCGGCGCGGCGCTGACCTTGGAAGTGAGCTGGGCGCTCCTGCTCGAGCGGAACTTCCCCTACCTGAACCTGTTCGGCACGCACGGCGCCGCGCTCCTGAACCCGTTCCGGGTGCACAAGGAGCTCGGAGGAAACCTCCTCGACGTGACGCCGCCGCTCGATTCCACCAAGAACATCTACAAGCAATCCTACGAGGCCGAGCTCGATCACTTCATCCGCTGCATCACCCAGGCCGAGCGGCCGGTGGCGACGCCCGAAGAAGGGCTCCAGCTCATGCGCGTCATCGACGCCATCTACCAGTCCGCCGAGAGCCGCCGCGAGGTACGGCTTCATTAGGCCGCCGCGCGGTCCGCTCGCCGCGGCCGCGTCCGGACTCCTCGCCAGCCTCTCCTTCCCGTGGGCCGGGCTCTGGCCCCTGATCTTCGTCGCGCTCGTCCCGCTGCTGGTCGTTCTCGAGAAGGGTTCACCCGGGCCGCGAGACCGCGACCCGGCCCCCCGCCCGGTGCGCTGGGCGCCGTGGCTGATGGGCACCGTCTTCTACGCGCTCACCTTCTGGTGGATCGTGCGCCTGCCCGTGGCCGCGATGACCCACCCATGGATCATCTATCCGGCGCTCGCGGCGCTCGGACTCTATCTCGGTCTGTACGTCGCGCTCTTCGGATGGCTGGTCCGCCTGGTGCGCCGCCGCCTGGGTCTGTCGGTGCTCGCGACGGCTCCCTTCGCGTGGATCGTGGCCGAGTGGCTCAAGTCGACGGGCGAGTTGGGTTGCCCGTGGGCCAACCTGGGCTACGCCCTGGCGGAGCAGCCGGCCTGGATCCAGGGGGCGTCGGTGGCGGGGGCGCAGGGGCTCACGTTCTGGATCGTGGCCGTGAACGCCCTGATCGCGGCGGCGCTCCTCGCGCGAGGCTGGTCGGGGCGGATCGGCTGGGGATTTCTCGCGATCGCAGCCGTCGTGCTTCCGGTCATGTGGGGCACGGCGCGGCTTGGCGAGGCGCGTCTCACGCCGCTCGCGCGCGTCGCGATCGTGCAGCCGAACATCGGGAGCCACGAGAAGTGGGTGCCCGCGCTCCAAGACTCGGTGGTGCGCCGCGTCGAGCGGCTGACCCGCGCGGCCGCGGCCACCGTGCCGCCGCCCGCCGTGATCATCCTGCCCGAGACGGCGCTGCCGTACTACGTGCGCCTCGAGCCGATGAAGCTCCGCCGCCTCCTCGATCTTGCGAAAGAGGTGCAGCGCCCCATTCTCGTCGGCTATCCGGACGCCCGGCTGAGCGCGGGGGGAGACGTGCGCACCTACAACGCGGCCGGGCTGGTCCTCCCTGCCGGGTCGATCGTGGGCCAGTACGAGAAAATGCACCTGGTGCCCTTCGGCGAGCGGATCCCGTTCCAGGGTCTCTTCCCATTTCTCGGCTCGCTCGACCTGGGGCAGGCCGAATGGACGCCCGGGTCCCGCGCGGTCGTGTTCCACCACGCGGGGCCGTCGTTCGGCGTGCTCATCTGCTTCGAGTCGATCTTCCCGGGCCTCGCCCGCCGCTACGCGCTCGAGGGAGCGCAGTACCTGGTCAACATCACCAACGACGAGTGGTTCGGCAAGAGCGCGGGCCCGATCCAGCACGCCGACCTGGCAATATTGAGGTCGGTCGAGCTGGGCATGGGCCTCGCGCGCAGCGCCAACACCGGCGTGTCGATGCTGATCGATCCCTACGGCCGCGTGGAGGCGAAGACGGAGCTGTTCGAGGAAGCGCTCTTGGTGGGGGACGTCAAGGCCGGCATCGGGCCCACGACGTACACCCGGTGGGGCGATTGGATCTCGCTCGTGGGCCTGGCCGTCGTGCTCGCGGTCGTGGCCCTCGCGTGGTTCCGTCCCATCGTCGCGCGCTCCGCTCCGGACGAGCCGTGGCGTTGACAGGGGGCCGCGAAGCCGCTACCGTCAGGCTTTAGGTGGGGCGTCGAAACGAGCACCACCTCCGAAGGCACGGAGGAACGGCAGCGACAGTGCCCGGCTCACCCAAGTTCGAACCATCGAAACCCAGCACTTCACTTCGGCGTCCGCTTCATCCGGCCGCGCTGCTCCTGGGCTGCGCCGGAGTGGGCGTCGCGCTGTCCTTTGCGCGCTCGCCGATCGCGCTCGCAGTGGCCGCGGGCATCCTGCTGGCCGCCGCGCTCCGCGTGGAGCAACGGACCCTTCGCGGCGAGGCCCCGCTCTGGATCCTCGCGCTGGTCCTTTTCGCCGCTCATCTCCTTCTCGCGGGCCGTCCGCTCCGTGTAGCGCTCCTTCCCGCCGCGCAGATCGCCCTCCGGCTGCTCGCGCTGGTCTACCTGACGCGGTGGGCCGCGCGCGCCGCCGCGCCTCGCGCCGCGCGCTGGCTGTTCGGGCGCGCCGGTCCGTCGCGGCCCCGCGCGTTCG
>JBKJXM010000348.1:0-17115 GCA_046716305.1 Candidatus Eiseniibacteriota bacterium | reverse complement strand
GCGTCGCTCCGCGGAGGAGCGGGCGTTCCCGAAGCGCCCTTCGCGGGGGCGCCTGATCCGTTGGCCGGGAGCGACTCGCCGGCGCCCAGGATCACGCCGAGCTTCTCGCCCACCTGGGCCACGACGCCCTCGGCCGCGGTGATCTCGCCGAGCGTGCCGGCGGAGGGGGCGGGAAGCTCGATGTTGATCTTGTCGGTGATGATCTCGACGATCGGCTCGTCCTTGGCGATCGGCTCGCCGACTTTCTTCAGCCACTTGCCGATCATCCCCTCGACGACGCTCTCGCCGAGCTGCGGCACTACGATGGTGACGGGCATCCGTTCCTCCGAGCGCGGCCCGAAGCCGCCGAGTTAATAGGCAACCGTCTCGCGGATCGCCTGGGCGATCCGGTTGGCGTCGGGCAGGTAGTGGTAGGCCAGCACGGGTGCAAACGGTTCTTGAGGCGCGTCCGGCGGAGAGACGCGGCGGACCGGCGCGTCGAGGTGGCTGAACCCCTCCTCGGCGATCATGGCCGCGATCTCGGCGCCCACGCCCATCGTGCGCGACGACTCGTAGACGCAGATGGCGCGCGAGGTCTTGGCCACCGACTCGAGGATGGTCTCCTTGTCGTACGGCGCCAGGGTGCGGAGGTCGATCACCTCGACGTCGATCCCCTCGGCGGCCACCTTCTCCGCCGCCTCCAGCGAGCGGTGGAGCATGAGCGCGTAGGAGATGACGGTCACGTGGCGCCCCTGCCGGACGACGTTCGCCTTCCCCAGCGGCACCGTGTAGTCGTGCGTCGGCACGGGCCCCTTCGACGTGCGATAGAGGCGCTTGTGCTCGTAGAAGAGCACCGGGTTCTGGCCCCGGAACGCCGACTTCAAGAGTCCCTTCGCGTCGTACGGCGTCGACGGCGCGACGACGACGAGGCCGGGGGAATGCATGAACCAGGAGGCGTTGAACTGCGAGTGGTAGATGCCGCCGCCCACCGCGCCGCCGCAGCAGCAGCGGATGACCATGGGGCAGGTCCACATGCCGCCCGAGCGGTAGCGCATCTTGGCGGCGTGCTCCACGATCCCGTCCACCGCGAGCGAGATGAAGTCGTCGAACTGGATCTCGGGAGACGGGATGAGCCCCGCCAGCGCGGCGCCCACGGCGCCCTGCACCAGGAAGTTCTCGGAGATGGGGCTGTCGATCACGCGCATCGGGCCGAACTTCTCGTAGAGCCCCTTGGTCGCCTTGAAGACGCCGCCGTAGCTCGCGATGTCTTCCCCGATCAGGAAGATTCGCGGGTCCCGCTCCATCTCTTCGTGGAGCGCCTGCGTGATGGCTTCGATCAGGGTGATGGTCTTCACGTCGGCCGGCGCGGCGGCCGGAGCTTGGCTATCGAGCGTCTTCATTGATGAATGCTCTCCCTTTTCGGCGGCGTCTGCGGCCGGGCTTTCAGTCGCGCGGCGCGGCGGGCCTCGGCCTCGCGCCACTCGCGGCGGTCTTCATCGGTTTCAAGGGCTAAGGGCGGCACCGGGGCCGGACGCCCCTGCTTGTCGATGGCGACGAACGTCAGGTACGCCGTCGACGTCTGCTTCCGCTCGCCGGTCATCAGATCCTCGGCCTCGACGTCCACGCGAATCTCCATCGAGGTGCGGCCGGTGTACGTCATGCGCGCAGCGATCACGGCCAGCTGCCCGACCTTGATCGGAGCGAGAAACGACATCTGGTCCAGCGAAACGGTCACCGTCTCGGTCCGGCAGTGCCGGTGCGCGACGATGGCCGCGGCCAGGTCGATCCAGTGGAGCACGCGCCCGCCCAGCACGTTGCCCAGCGTGTTCGCGTCGTTCGGCAGGACCAGCTCCACCATCTCGACCCGCGACTCGCGGGGGGAGCGTCCGGCGCGATCAGAGGGGGAGGGCGTAGACGTCCTCCAGAACTTCGCTCGGATCGGGGTGCGGGCTCCGCTCGGCGAACTCGATCGCCTCTTCGATCTCGCGCTCGATCCGCTGGAGGGTGTGCTGCTTGTGCGCCTCGTCGATCACCCCCCGCTCCATGAGGAGCCGCTCGAAGCGCGGCACGGGATCGCGGCGCTTCCACGATTCCAGCTCCTCCTGGCTCCGGTAGTTGGCCGGATCGATCTCGGAGTGGCCGTACCACCGGTACGTCTTCATCTCGATCAGCGTGGGACCGTCTCCGCGCCGGGCCTTCTGGACCGACTCGCGCGCCGTCTCGTAGGTGGCGATCAGGTCGTTCCCGTCGATGGTGACGCCCGGGAACCCGTAGGCCTTCGCGCGCTCGGCCACGTTCTCCACCGGCACGCCCAGGCTCTTCGGCACCGACTCGGCCCAGAGGTTGTCCTGCACGACGAAGACGATCGGGAGCTTGTGGATCCCCGCGAAGTTCAATGCCTCGTGCCAGACCCCGTTCGACGTGGCGCCCTCGCCCACGAATGCCACCGCCACGTTGTCCTTTTTCTGGATCTTCCAGGCGAGCGCGGAGCCGGTCACGATCACCGTCTGCGCCGCGATGGTCGAGGCGGGCGTGACGATGCCCATGGGCTTCCAGCCGTAGTGGCACGGGTGCGACTTGCCACGGTCGGGACTGTCCTTCCGCGCGAAGAGCTGCGCCATGAGGTACTTGATCGGCATCCCCTTGGTGATCACGGCGCCGATCTCCCGGTGCTGGATGCCGATGAAGTCGTCGGGGCGAAGGCCGTAGCAGGGGCCAACCACCGTGGCCTCCTGCCCGACGGCGGAGAAATAGGTGCCGTGGAAGCGCCCCTGCTTGAACAGCCGGCGGCAGCGCTCGTCCACCTGGCGCACCAGGTTCATGTAGTAGTAGAGGCCCTTCAGCTCGTCGTTGGAAACGGCCATCCTTCCTCCCGTTGGGTTCGCGAACCAGCATGCGACGTTACCATAGGTTGCGCGGCCGCGCCACCCGGCGGCGCGCCTCTGATATGATGTGGGGCCCGTCCACCGCATACCCAGCAGAGGAGAGACGATGACGCCGGCCCCGATCGCCGAAGCCCAAGTCCTGGATGCCCTTCGATCCGTGATGGATCCCGATCTCCACAAGGACATCGTTTCCCTGGGATTCATCCGGAACATGAAGATCGAGGGGGGGGTGGTGAGCTTCGACGTCAACCTGACCACCCCTGCGTGCCCCGTCAAGGACCGGCTCCGCGAGCAGTCGCGCCAGGCCGTGCTCGCGGTCCCGGGCGTCACCGACGCGCGCGTGAACATGACCGCCACCGTCCGCCGCCCGCAGACGCCCAGCACCGCGGCGCTCCAGAACGTGAAGAACATCGTCGCGGTCGGAAGCGGGAAGGGGGGCGTGGGCAAATCCACGATGGCGGCGAACATCGCCGCCTCCCTCGCGCGGAGCGGCGCGAAGGTGGGGCTTCTGGACGCGGACATCTACGGCCCCTCCATTCCCATGATGATGCGCTCGGCGCGCCCCGCCGAGCCCCGCGCCGACAACACGATCGAGCCGGGGGAGGCGCACGGGGTGCGCGTCATGTCGATGGGCTACTTCACGCCGGGCGACCAGCCGCTCATCTGGCGCGGGCCGATGGCCCACAAGGCCCTCCAGCAGGGGCTCCTCAGCGTGAACTGGGGGGAGCTCGACTACCTGATCGTGGACCTCCCGCCCGGGACCGGGGACGTGCACCTGACCCTGGTGCAGACGGTGCCCGTGACCGGCGGCGTGATCGTTTCCACGCCGCAGGACGTGGGGCTCCAGATCTCCATGAAGACGCTCCGCATGCTCCAGCAGACCAAGGTGCCGATCCTGGGCATCGTGGAGAACATGTCGACCTACGTCTGTCCGCACTGCGGCGGCCGCGACGATCTGTTCGGACACGGCGGCGCCGAGGAGGCCGCCAAGCAGCTCGACGTCCCGTTCCTGGGCGCGGTGCCCTTGGACCCCGCCATCCGCCGCGCCTCCGACGAGGGAACCCCGGTCGTCATCGCGGAGCCCGAGTCCAGCTCGGGGAAGGCGATGGCCGAGGTGGCCGGCGCGCTCGCGCGCCAGGTGAGCATCCGCGCGTTCCGCCACCTGAGCCTCTCGATCGTGGAGGAGTGAGCCCGATGCCGGCGCTCCAGCCCGACCAGACCACCCCGGTTTCTCTGCGCAAGAAGGGGGGCGAGCGCTTCACCATCCTCTGGGCCGACGATCACGAGTCGTCCTATGCCGCGCGCACCCTTCGCGGACGCTGCCCCTGCGCCCAGTGCGTGAGCGAGACCACCGGGCAGCGGCTCGTCTTCGAGGAGCACGTGAATCCGGACGTCGCGATCCTGGCCGCGCGCACCGTCGGGCACTACGCGATCCACTTCGAGTGGAGCGACGGGCACACCACGGGGATCTACTCCTTCGACTACCTCCGCCGCATCTGCCCGTGCGCCGTCTGCACGGGCCGGGCAGCCTAGAAGCGCCCCGCCATCCACGCCCTCGGCGGCGGGTTCGAGACCTTCCGGGGAATGGAAGAGTGGAAGCGCACCCTCTTCGCGCTCTGGACCGCCCAGTTCTTCACGATGCTCGGCATGAGCATGTTCCTCCCGTTCCTCCCGCTCTACCTCCGGAGCCTGGGCGTGACCGATCCCGGCCACCTCCACCGGGTGAGCGGGCTCCTGTTCGCGGCGCCGTTCTTCGCGGCCACGGTGGCCACGCCGGTCTGGGGCTTCATGGGGGACCGCCACGGGCGGAAGCTGATGGTGGTCCGCGCGAGCCTGGGTCTCTCGGTCGCGACGCTCCTCATGGGATTCGCCCGCACGGTGCCGCAGCTCTTCGTGCTGCGCCTGGCGCAGGGGGCGGTGTCCGGGTTCATCGCCGCCGCGCTCGCGCTCATGGCGTCGCGAGCCCCGCGCGAGCGGATGGGCTACGCGCTCGGCACGCTCCAGACGGCGATCCCCACGGGCGCCATCCTCGGCCCCTTGGTCGGCGGCACGCTGGCCGACCTGATGGGCCACCGGCAGATCTTCTTCTTCACGGCGGCCATGACCTTCCTCGCGGGCATCCTCGTCATCCTGCTCGTTCCCCGGGATCTCCCTCCGAAGAACGAGGTGGGATTCTCGAGCGTGTTCGACAACTACCGCACGGTCTTCAGCTCGCGGCAGTTCCGGATCCTCTTCCTCGTGCTCTTCGGGAGCCAGTTCGCGCTGATGTCGATCCAGCCGGTGATGGCGCTCTACGTGGAGTCGCTCGGCGCGAGCGGGCGGCTCCTGGCCACGACGACCGGAGTCATCTTCGCGGTGACGGGCATCGCGAGCGCGATCGGGGCGCCGCGCTGGGGACGGCGGGGGGACCAGAAGGGGTACCGCTCGACCCTGGTGCGCGCCCTGATTGGGGCGGCGCTCTTCGCGCTCCCCCAGGGGCTGGTGGCCCGGACGTGGCAGCTCTTTTTGCTCCGGATCGGGTACGGCGCGTTCATCGGTGGGATCGTCCCTCCCGTGCAGGCTATCATCGGGATCAGCGCCCCGCCCGAGCGGCGCGCCGGCATCTTGGGGGTCACATCCACGGCGCTCATGCTCGGAAACCTGGCCGGACCCCTGATCGGGGGTGCGGTCGCGGGTAGCTTCGGCCCCAGGGCGGTCTTCTTCCTGGCGACCGGCGTCTTCGTCGTCCTCCTGGCGGGCCTCTATCCGCGATTGGAAGAGCCGCCGCATCCTACTTAGAAGGAAGGAAGGAACCGCAATGAAACGGATGATCGCGCTGGCCCGCTGATTCTGACGTCGCTCGTCGGAATGGGATACGTGAATGCCGCACGGGCCGACACCCAGAAGGAAGAGGCGATGCTGCGGGGGCTGAACGCCCAGGAAGTGCTCGCGATCCAGGCGAGCGACCGGAAGACATTGAAGAAGATCTGGCACGACGACTTCCACGTCACCAACCCGTTCGGCAAATTCCTCGACAAGAAGCAAGTGCTGGACATGGTCGAGGAGGGAACGCTGGCCTTCTCCTCGCTCAACCGGAACATCGAATACATCCGCTTCTACGACGACACGGCGGTGGTCTCCGGGAGCGAAACGGTCGTGTGGGCAGGGAAGATGCCGATCGCGGGGAAGAGCTCGGTGGTGCGGTTTACCTCGGTATGGGTGGAGAAGGGCGGCAGCTGGGAGGAGGTGGCCCGCCACGCGAGCATGGTCCTTGGTCCCTAGGCGGGCGCTCTGATAACATCGCCCCCTTCCACCACTTTCGCTATTTCAGCCGCCCGGGAGGGGACGTGCGATTTGGGACGACTCTAGCCGGCAGCTATCCCAAGCTGCCGATCCGCGTGGGGGACGTGAACCTCCGCGTGGTGAAGAACCGCCGCGACCAGGGAAACGCCACCGAACGGGACGTGCTGGACGCGGTCCGCGAGACCACGCGACGCGTGCTCGACCTCGAGGAGCGGGCGGGATTGGATCTCCTCATGGACGGGTGTGCCGCGTGGGATGACGCCCAGACCTACGTTGCCCGCGGGCTCGAAGGCATCCGGATCGCGGGGCTGATCCGCTACCTCGACACGAACACGTACTACCGCCAGCCGGAGATCGTCGGCGCCGTCTCCTGGAAGTCGCCGACCACGGTGGACGACTACCGCGCCGCGAAGGGGATGACGACCCGGCCGGTGAAGGCGTTCCTCCCCGGTCCCTACTCGCTCTACCGCTTCTCCAAGGACTTGCACTACGGCGATCCGGTGCGCGCCTGTGCCGCCATCGGCGAGGCGCTCGCCCGCGAGGCGGCCGCCCTCGAAGAAGCGGGCGCGCCGTGGGTCCACTTCGAGGAGCCGTGGCTGGGACATGCGCGCGCCGAGGACGCCGATGCGGTGCGCGCGGCGCTCACTCCGGTGCTCGCGGGGCGCACGGCCCGCACGGTGGTCCACGTTCCGTTCCGGGCCCCCACCGCCATCTTCCCCGCGATCCGGGACCTGCCGTGGAACACGCTCGGCCTCGATCTCGTGGAAGCGCCGGCCGGCTGGGACTTGATTCCGATGATCCCCGAGGGGCGCGGCGTCGCGCTCGGATTGATCGACGCGCGGAACACGAAGCTGGAGGAGAGCGCGGAAGTCGCGCGCCAGGCATCGCGGGCCGCGGGCCTTCGCCCCGACCTCAACTATCAGATCACGCCGACGGCCAGCCTCGAGTACCTGCCGGCCGACAAGGCGGAGGCCAAGATCGGACGGCTGGTCGAATCGGCCCGACTCGCCGGAAAGGGGGCTGCTCGATGACCCGAGGACTCTGGACCACCACGGTCGGAAGCTTCCCGAAGCCGCCGCTGCTCGAGAAGGCGCGCCGGGAGCACGCGCGCGGCGATCTGTCCGCGGAGCGGCTCTTCGAGATGGAGCGCGAGGAGACGGTGAAGGTGATCCGCCAGCAGGAAGAAGTGGGGCTGGACATCCTGGTGGATGGGGAGCTCTACCGCGGCGACATGACCACCTATTTCGCCGAGCGGATGCCCGGCTTCGCGATCTCCAATCCGGTCCGCTCGTACGGAAACCGATACTACCGGAAGCCGATCGCCGTCGGGCCCATCCGCCGCGACGAGGAGCTGACGGTCTCCTGGTGGAAGTTCGCGCAGGCGCAGACGCAGAAGCCGGTGAAGGGGATGCTCACGGGCCCCTACACGATGATGGATTGGTCGTTCAACGAGCACTATCCCACGCGCGAGGCGATGGCGATGGACCTGGCCGCCGCCGTGAACGAGGAGGCGCTGGCGCTCCAGGAGGCCGGCGCGAAGTACATCCAGATCGACGAGCCGGCGGTCTCGGTGCGCCCCGAGGAGCTTCCGATGGCGGTGAAGGCGCTGGGGCGCGCGGTGCGCGGGCTCAAGGCCAAGACGATCACCCACATCTGCTACGGCGACTTCGACGTGATCTACCCGGCGCTCCTCGACCTGCCCGTGGACATGATCGACCTCGAGATGGCGAACAGCCGCTACGACCTCCTGGAACGTTTCCGCGCGAACCCGTTCACCAAGGAGATCGGCTACGGCGTGCTCGACGTCCACAGCCACCGGGTGGAGTCGAAGGAAGAGGTGAAGGAGGGAATCCGGCGCGGGCTTCAAGTATTGCGCCCCGAGCAGATGTACGTGGACCCCGACTGCGGCCTGAAGACGCGCACCGTGGAGGAGGCGTTCGCGAAGCTCCGCGTGATGGTGGAGGCCGTGCGCGAGGTGCGGGCCGAGCTGGGCATGCCAGTGGAGCAGGGCGTCACCGCGTGACCGACTCGCGCTCGGCGGATCTCTCCGGGCTGCGGATCAACCGGGACGCGCCGAGGCCGGCCATGAACCGGAAGCGACTGGTGGCGATGGGCGTGCTGGGGGTGCTCTTCCTGCTCGCCGGGATCGGCGTCGTCGCGACCGCGCTCCGCCCCAAGACGCTCGAAGTGCGCGTGGCCGCGGCGGAGGCCGTGGGCGGCGCCCCGGGCGCCGGCGGCTCCGAGGTGCTCACCGCGAACGGCTACATCGTGGCGCGGCAGCGCGCGTCGGTCTCGACCGAGGTGGGGGGCCGCCTCGCCGCGCTCTACGTGGCGGAGGGAAGCCGCGTCCGGAAGGGGCAGGTCCTGGGCGTGCTCCGAAACGACGAGCAGCGCGCCGCGGTCGAGAGCTCGCGGGCGGCGCTCGCGTCGGCCAAGGCCGCGCGCTCCGAGGCCGAGGCGAGCGCCTACGAGGCGCAGGTGGGGCGGAAGCGGATGGCCACGCTCCTCGAGCGCGGGCTGGTGAGCCAGTCCGACTACGACCAGGCGGACGCGAAGGCCAAAATGGCGGTCGCGCGCGTCGAGAGCGCCGTCGCCTCGGTGGCCAACGCGCAGGCCCGCCTTTCCTCCTCGCAGGTCGAATACGCCCGCACGTTCATCCGCGCTCCCTTTTCGGGCGCGATCCTCCGGAAGGAAGCCGAGGTGGGCGAGATCGTCAGCCCCATCCCTTCGAGCGGCGGGCTCACGCGCGGCGCGATCGTGACGATGGCCGATCTCAGCTCGCTCGAAGTGGACGTGGACGTGAACGAAGGGTACGTGGCGCGCGCGCACGAGGGGATGCGGGCCGAGATCACGCTCGACGCCTATCCCGGTGACCGCTATCCCGGCCGCGTGCGGCAGATCGTGCCGACCGCCGACCGGCAGAAGGCGACCGTGCTGGTCAAGGTGACGTTCGACTCGCTGGACGCGCGCGTCCTTCCGGAGATGGGAGCCAAGGTCACGTTTCTGGCGGATGCGGCCGCGCCGGGCAGCGACGGCGGCTCGCCGGTGGCGTCCGCCGCAGTGACCATTCCCAAGGGGGCGGTCGCCGAGCGCGAGGGGCGTGCCGTGGTGTTCGTGGCGGAGCGGGGGCGCGCGGCCCTGCGCAGCGTGGGTCCGCGCCCGTACGGGAACGACAAGGTCGTCGTCTCCGGCGGGCTCGCGCCCGGGGAGATGGTCGTGCTGGATCCGCCGATCGCGCTGGCGGACGGGGCGCGCATTCACACCAAGTAGGAGCGTGGCGATGGAAGAGCAGGCGACTCTGGAGAGGGCAAAGGGAATGACGCAGGGGAACGGCGACGCGGTGCTGGTGCGGCTCCGGAACGTGCACAAGCGCTACCGGCGCGAGCAGAACGAGATTCACGTGCTCGCGGGGATCAACCTGGACGTGAAGGAAGGGGACTTCCTCGCGCTGATGGGGCCCAGCGGCTCGGGCAAGTCGACCCTGTTGAACCTGATCGGCGGCATCGACCAGCCCACCGAAGGCGAGGTGTCGGTGGCGGGGCAGTCGCTCGGCTCGCTCTCCTCCGACGCGCTGGCGGCCTGGCGCGCGCGGCACGTCGGATTCATCTTCCAGCTCTACAACTTGATTCCCGTCCTCACCGCCTTCCAGAACGTGGAGCTTCCGCTGCTTCTGACCCGGCTCTCCGGGAAGGAGCGGCGCGAGCGCGTCGCGCTGGCGCTCCGGCTGGTTGGCCTGGAAGATCGGAGCACCCACTTCCCGCGGCAGCTCTCGGGTGGGGAGGAACAGCGGGTCGCGATCGCGCGCGCGTTCGTCGCCGATCCGACGCTTTTGGTCGCGGACGAGCCCACCGGCGACCTGGACGCGAAGAATGCGGATGAAATCCTCACGCTGCTGCAGCGGCTGAACGAGGAGATGGGGAAGACGATCATCATGGTCACGCACGACCCGCACGCGGCCGAGCGCGCGAAGGCGACCGTGCACTTGGAGAAGGGCGTGCTCAAGCCGTGAGAGGCGCGAGGCGGCGATGAAATTCCTGCGGCTGATCCTGGCGCATCTCTCGCGCGCGAAGCGGCGGACCTTCCTCACGGTCTCATCGATCGCGCTCGCGCTGTTTCTCTTCTGCACGCTGCGCACGGTGACGACGTCGTTCGACGCCGCCATCCGCGCCTCGGACGACACGCGCCTGGTGGTGCGGCACGCGGCCTCGCTCGTCTTCCCGCTCCCGCTCGCCTACAAGGACCGCCTGACGCAGATGCCCGACATCGAGAGCGTCGGCTACGGCAACTGGTTCGGGGGCTTCTACCAGGACCCCAAGAACCAGTTCGCGCAGTTCGCCGTGGACGTCCCGACGTTCTTCCAGATCTACCCGGAGGTGCTCCTTCCCGCCGACCAGCGCGCGGCGTTCGAGCGCGAGCGCACGGCGGCCATCATCGGGCGCGACCTCGCCAAGAAATACGGCTGGAAGATTGGAGACGTGGTGCCGATCACGGGGACCATCTACCCCGGCAACTGGCCGCTCACCGTGCGGGGCATCTATGCCGGGAAGACCGAGGACATCGACGAGAACACCATCTTCTTCAACTGGGACTACCTGAACGAGGCGATGCCCGAGGGGCGGAAGAACTGGGTGGGAATCTACTGGCTCAAGATCCGGTCGGCCTCGCAGGCGCCCGGCGTCAGCGATCGCGTGGACGCCATGTTCGAGAACAGCCCGCAGCCCACCAAGACCGAGACCGAGAAGGCGTTCCAGGCCGGCTTCATCTCGATGATGGGAAACGTCAGCATGCTCCTCGCCATTCTCGGCTCGGCGATCGTCTTCGCGATCGTGCTCGTCACGGTGAACACGATGATGATGGCCGCGCGCGAGCGGACGACTGAGATCGCGGTCTTGAAGACGCTGGGCTTCACCGACGGTCTGATCCTGCGTCTGGTCGCAGCCGAAGCGCTGATCCTGTCGATCGCGGGGGGACTCCTGGGGTGCGGGCTGGCCTACGTCATCTTTAGGAACGCGGACTTCACCGCGGGCGGCTTCTTTCCGAATTTCCGCGTCCTTCCGGAGACCATCGGCTACGGACTGCTGCTCGCGGTCGTAATGGGCCTTCTGAGCGGCCTCGTGCCGGCGATCCAGGCCTCGCGGCTCCAGATCGCCGGCGCTCTCCGAAAGGTGGCCTGACGTGGCGCGGATCCCGATCGTCTACAACCTGCGCAACCTGAGCCAGCGGCGCGTGAGCACGCTCTTGACCGCGCTGGGCATCGCTCTGGTGGCCTGGGTGTTCATCTTCACCCTCGCCTTGGCGGGCGGCTTCGAGGCGGCGCTCCGCACCACCGGCTCGCCCCAGAACGCGATCGTCGTGCGCTCGGGGTCGACCGCGGAGCTGACCAGCATCATCACCCGCGACGCGGCCGCCGCGCTCCAGAGCCAGCCCGAGATCGCGAAGGCGCCGGACGGGCAGCCGCTTGCCACCGCCGAGCTGGTCGTGGTCTGGAATCTGGTCCGGAGGAACGGGACCCCCACGAACGTGGTCGTTCGCGGCGTGGGTCCGAAGTCCTCGGCGCTCCGGCCCAAGATCCACATGGTCGCGGGGCGCATGTTCCGCCCGGGTCTGGACGAGATCGTCGTGGGGAAGATGGTCTCCGAGCGCTTCCGTAACACGTCCCTGGGGGACAAGATCAAGCTCTCCGGCCGCGAATGGACGGTCGTGGGCGTGTTCGACGCGGGAGGCACGTCCTACGATTCGGAGATCTGGGGCGACGTGGAGCTCTTCATGCCCGTGTTCGACCGTCCGGTCTACCAGAGCGTCATCATGCGCCTGAACGATCCGTCGCACTTCCCCGCGCTGAAGAAGCGACTGGAAGCCGATCCGCGGATGAGCGCCTCCGTCCACCACGAGGACGAGTTCTACGCGGCGCAGTCGGGCCTCCTGGCGCAGCTGCTCCGGACCCTCGGCGTCTTCGTCACCCTGATCATGGCGCTGGGCGCGATCTTCGGCGCGCTCAACACCATGTACGCCTCCGTGGGCGCGCGCACCAAGGAGATTGGCACGCTGCGGGCCATCGGCTTCAGCCGCGGCGCCGTGCTTCTCTCCATCCTTCTCGAGTCCACCCTCCTCGCTCTGCTGGGGGAGTGATCGGCTGCCTCCTCGCGCTGCCCGTTCAGGGCTTCACCACCGGGACCATGACGTTCTCCACGTTCAGCGAGCTGGCGTTCAAGTTCGTCGTCACGCCGGGGATGCTGCTCGCGGGGCTGATCTTCTCGGCGGTGATGGGGCTGGTGGGGGGGTTTTTCCCGGCACGGAAAGCTGCGTCGATGCCGGTTGTTGAGGCGCTTAGGCAGGCGTAGCGCCGTGGAACGGCTTGGCGGCCGAGCGCTGCGCGAAAAGCGGAAGCGAAAGGGCTGGCGGGCACTGTAAACGTATAGGATTCTCAGAGGCCATGGACAGCGCACCGATGCCGACGAAGTTGTTCCACGTTCTCCAGGGGTACCCTCCCGCGGGACCCAACCACTTCCGGTGGAATGGCACCGAGCTCTTGTATTCCAAGGGGGGCCGGGATTCGGTTCGTGTACCGAACCAGAGGCAGTGGAGCAGGTTCCTCGACGTCTGTGATGACGTGGCCCTATGGTCGTGGCCACGTACGGTCGGGGATCCAAAGGTCATCGATGGGCTGCTCTTCGAGATCGAGATCGAGTTCGGCGCTCGCCATATGAAGTCCAGCGGGCAGGTGGTCGGATCACCACCAGGCTTCGGGACGCAACTCATGCGAGTCCATCGAGCGCTCCAGTCTCTTGCCGAGTGGAGATTTCCGTGGGTCCGGCGCCACAGGATTGCATGGTTTCGCCCGCCGAATGAGATGGGGTTCGGTCACGTGAAGTGATGATTTTCCCGCTCCCCACCCCCGCCATACGCGTGCTAGCCTCCATTCCCATGTCCAATGTCATACGCATCGGCGTCCGCGGCAATCGTCTCGGCGTCTCCATAGGCCAGCAGATACTCGAGTCGCTGCAGCAGCATCTGGGCGGCGCGACTACGGAAATACTTGAGATATCAGATCCGGGGCGCCGCATGACGGCGGCCTGGCCGGGCAGCGCGCTGGAGCGCTCGCTCGCGCAGGGCGACGTGCATATGGTGATCCAGAACGCCAAGGACGCCTCGCCGGCGGCCCCGGGGATCACGATCGCCGCGGTCACCGCGCGCTTCACGCCTTTCGACGTCCTGATCACGTCCGACGAGGCGATCCTGGACGAGCTTCCGGAAGGATCGGCGCTCTCGGCGCACACGGCGCTTCGCCGCGCGCAGCTCCTGAACTACCGCCCCGACTTTCGGATCGTCGATTTCGCGGGAAGCCTCGAGGAGCGGATCCACCTGCTCGAGAAGGGCGAGGTGGACGGCCTGATCGTCTCAGCCTCGGGGGTCGAGCACCTGGGAATGCAAGACCGCGTCTCGGAGATCTTCACGACGGAGGTCCTGGTTCCCGCACCGGGTCAGGGCTCGGCGGTGATCCAGGTCCGCACGGCCGACAAGGATCTCATCAAGATGGTCAAGCACTGCAACGACGTCGAGGCGCGGGCCGAGTTCGACGCGGAGCGCGCCTTCTTGAAGGCGCTGGGCGCCGACTCGCGGGCGCCGGTGGGCGCCCTGGCCCAGGGCGATGGCGCCTCGCTCCGCCTGGAAGGGGTCATCGCCGAGCGGGACGGGTCGCGCCTCTATCGCGACTTCGAGATCGGCGGCATCGGCTCGGCCGCATCGATGGGAGAGCGTCTCGCCAAGAAGCTCATCGCGGAGGGCGGGCACCGCGCCCTCGCGACCGCCGACACCGAACAGTAGCCATGCTCGATGCGAAGCGGATCCGCACCGAGCGGCGCCTGGTCGAGGAGGCCATCCGGTTCAAGAAGGTCCCCGTGGACCTGGACCGCTACCTCCAGCTCGACGAGAGGCGCCGTGAGCTTCTGGTCAAGGCCGAGTCGCTGAAGCACCGGCGGAACGAAGCCTCCGAGGCGATCGGGAAGAAGAAGCGGACCGGCGAGGACGCCTCGCCCGCCATCGCCGAGATGAAGGAAGTCGGCGACGAGATCAAGTCGCTCGACTCGCAGCTCACGGAAGTGGACGCCGAGCTGCTCCAGCTCGTCTCCTGGATCCCCAACGTGATGCACGAGTCGGTCCCGCGCGCCGAGGCCGACGGCAACAAGGTCGTGCGCATGGTGGGCGAGCCGAAGAAGTTCGCCTTTCCTGCCAAGCCGCACTGGGAGCTGGCGTCCTCGCTCGGCCTGGTCGACTTCGAGCGCGCCGGGAAGATCGCGGGGGGCGGCTTCCTCCTCTTCACCGGGAACGGAGCGCGCCTCGAGCGGGCCTTGATCAACTTCATGATGGACCTGCACGCGCGCGACCATGGCTACACCGAGGTGTGGCCGCCGCATCTGGTGAAGCCCGAGTGCCTCGCGGCCACCGGGCAGCTTCCGAAGCTGGCCGAGGACATGTACCACCTGGCCGACGACGACCTGTACTTGAACCCCACGGCCGAGGTCCCGATCACGAACATCTACCGCGAGGAAATCCTGGACGGCGCTCGGCTGCCGATCCGCCACGTCGGCTACTGCGCCAGCTATCGCCGGGAGGCGGGAAGCTACGGGCGCGATACCCGCGGAATGATCCGCGTGCACCAGTTCGACAAAGTGGAGCTGGTGAAGATCGTCCGGCCGGAGACGAGCTACGACGAGCACGAGTCGCTCCTGAAGGACGCCGAGGACGTGCTCCGGGCGCTCGGGCTCGCCTACCGCGTGGTGCTGCTCGCCGCGGGGGACCTCTCCTTCGCCGCGAGCAAGTGCTACGACCTGGAGACGTGGGCGCCGGGGGAGGGACGCTGGCTGGAGGTCTCGTCGTGCAGCAATTTCGAGGACTTCCAGGCGCGCCGCGCCGGCATTCGCTTCCGGAACGAAAAGACGGGCAAGGCCGAGCTGGCCCACACGCTGAACGCCTCGGGCCTCGCCCTCCCGCGCACGTTCGCCACCCTGCTCGAGGCCTGCCAGACAGAGCGCGGGACGGTCGTCCTACCCGAGCCGCTCGTCCCCTACATGGGTGGAGTGCGCGAGCTGACTCCCGCCTAGACGGGCCCAGGTCATGATGGCGCGCGCGAGCGAAGGCCTCCGAAGCTACCGCCCCTCGTACAAGGTCTACCTCTTCCTGGCCATGGTGGTCCTGAGCCTGGCCCTGGTCGTCCATTCCCACTACGTGATCCGGCGTCTGAACGAGGAGGCGCGCAACCTGAGCACGGTGCTCGCGCGCTTCGTCGCGGTCTCCACGTTCGAGGCGACGGAAGAGCCGGCGCTCCGCGTCATCTTTCGGGACGTGATCCGGAACATCAACTTCCCGGTCATCCTGACCGACACCCGCGGGCTGCCGCGCGCGTGGATTGGGATCGGCATCGACCCGTCCGCGATCCCCGACTCGGTCCTCGCGCAGGCCGACTCCACCGGCGTGATGCCGCCCCCCCTGGCGCGCATCCGCGAGATCGCCGCGAACCTGGACCGGGTCAACCGCCCGATCGAGGTGGTGCGGCTGGGGCGCCCCGGCGTGCTGGGCTACGTCCACTACGGCGAGCCGCCTCTGGCGGGGCAGCTCCGCTGGATCCCCTACATCGAGCTCGCGGGGATCCTCCTTCTTCTCGTCTTCGGATTCGCGGGGTACCGCGGGCTCATGACGGGGGAGCAGCGCTCGCTCTGGGCCGGGCTCGCCAAGGAGACCGCGCATCAGCTCGGCACGCCGCTCTCCTCGATGATGGGATGGACCGCACTTCTCCGTGATGGGAACCGGGAGGGTCGGCTCGATTCCGCGCGAGTCGAGGAGATCGCCGCGGAGCTGGATCGGGACCTGGACCGGCTCCACCGCGTCGTGAACCGCTTCGCCCAGGTGGGCGCCACGCCGGTCCTCACCGAGGGGGACCTGACCCGCACCGTCGGCGACACCGTGTCGTACATCCGGAGCCGCCTCCCGACCCTGGGGCGGGCGGTCACGATCGAGGAGCGCTACGAGGCGATCCCTCCCGTACCCTTCCACAAGGAGCTGTTCGCGTGGGTGGTCGAAAACCTCCTGAAGAACGCGCTCGACGCCGCGGACAAGCCGGACGCCCGGATCGAGGTCGCGCTTCTCTGGAGGCGCGAGGAGCACGTCGTCGAGCTGCGCGTGAGCGACAACGGGCACGGGATGACTCCCGAGGAGCGGCGCCGCGCGTTCGACGCGGGATACAGCACCAAGCGGCGCGGCTGGGGACTGGGGCTCGCGCTTGCGAGCCGCGTGGTGCGCGAGTATCATCGGGGGCGGATCTCCATCGTGGAGAGCGCGCCCGGACGCGGCACGACCGTCGCCGTGGCGCTTCCGGTCCCGCCGAAGCCCCGTCCCGGGGCACCCCCGTCCAAAGCTTGACCCCGAGCCTGACATGAGCCCCACCGAGCGGAAGATTCTCTGGGCCGACGACGAGATCGAGCTCCTCCGGCCGCACATCCTGCTTTTGGAGGAGAAGGGATATCGCGTCACGCCCGTCACCAACGGGACCGACGCGGTGGCCTGTGCGGCGCGGGAGCGCTTCGACGCGGTCGTCCTGGACGAGACCATGCCGGGAATGGGGGGCCTGGCCACGCTCGAGGCGATCAAGGAGCGGGATCCCTCGATGCCCGTGGTCCTGGTCACCAAGAACGAAGCCGAATCGCTCATGGACGACGCGATCGGCCGGCGCATCGACGACTTTCTCTTGAAGCCCGTCCGCCCCACTCAGGTCTTCCTCGCGCTGAAGCGATTGTTGGAATCGGACCGGCTCCAAGAAAGCCGCCGCGCGCGCGACTACGTGGCGGAGCTGGCCCGCCTCCGCTCGGAATCGGCGGAGGGACTCGACTGGCGCGGGTGGGTGGATCTGTATGGGCGAAACGCCCAGTGGGACGTCGAGCTGGACAGCGTGGACGACCAGGGGCTGAAGCAGGCG
>JBKJXM010000347.1:0-2667 GCA_046716305.1 Candidatus Eiseniibacteriota bacterium | reverse complement strand
AGCGTGGGCGCCAGGATGTGGAGCGAACGGAGCAGGTTGTGCGCGATCACGGGCATCATGACGTTCAGCTCGAGCTGCCCGGCCTGGGCCGCGTAGGCCACCGTCGCGTCGTAGCCCAGCACCTGGTAGCAGACCATGTTCGTCATCTCCAGCATGACCGGGTTCACCTTCCCGGGCATGATCGAGGAGCCGGGCTGTACCGCCGGGAGCCCGATTTCGTTGAAGCCGGTCGTGGGGCCGCTCGCCAGGAGGCGGAGGTCGTTGGCGATCCGGGTCAGGTCGAGCGAGAACCCCCGAAGGTCGTTCGAGAGCCGGACGAAGGGCGCCATGGACTGCATGGCCTCGAAGAGGTTCGGAGCCGGCGTGAAGGGGGCCTTCATCGTGGCGGCCAGGTGCGCGACGGCGCGCTCGCGGTACTTGGGGTGCGCGTTGATGCCGGTGCCTGCCGCGTTTCCGCCCAGGCCCAGCGCCAGAAGCCCCGCGCGGCTCCGCGTCAGCGACTCGACCCACCCTTCCACCGTGGCTCGATAGCCGGAGAATTCCTGCCCCAGCGTGATAGGGACCGCATCTTGTAAGTGCGTGCGGCCGGACTTCAAGATCCCGTCGAACTCGCGCGCCTTGGCCGCGAAGGAGCGGGCGAGGGCCGCCGCCTCGTCGATCACGGGTCCCGCGAGCACGTAGGCGGCGAGACGCATGGCCGTGGGGATGACGTCGTTGGTCGACTGGGCCATGTTCACGTCGTCGTTGGGGCTCACGAGCTTGGTGTCGCCGCGCTCTCCGCCCAGCAGCTCGGCGGCGCGGTTTGCGATCACCTCGTTCACGTTCATGTGGAACGACGTCCCGGCGCCGGCCTGGTAGGCGTCCACGACGAACTGGTCGTCGTGTTTCCCGGCCACGATCTCTTCCGCGGCCTTCACGATCGCGTCGGCCTTCTTCTGGTCGAGCACGCCGAGCTCGGCGTTCGCCTTGGCGGCGGCGATCTTGATGCGGGCCGCGGCGCGCACCATCTCCGGATGGAGCCGCTCGCCGCTGATGGGGAAGTTGGCTACCGCCCGGGCGGTCTGGACTCCGTAATAGGCACCCGCGGGCACTTCGAGGGGGCCCAGCGAATCCTTCTCGACGCGGGTCTCAGACATGGGCGAAGTCCTTGAGCTGGACCGGGCGCCCCCACACCTCGCTGAAGGACGCCGCGAGCCGCGCGGAGACCTCGGCGCGGGCCGGCGCCGTTCCCAGAAGCGAGGCGAGCGATCCCACACCCAGGTGGCGGATGCCGCAAGGGTGGATCAGATCGAAGTGGCGCAGGTTCGGGTCCACGTTCAGCGCGAAGCCGTGGAAGGCGACCCAGCGGCGCACGGCCACGCCGATGGCGGCCACCTTGTGCGATCCCACCCAGACGCCGGTGTAGGGCTCCCGGCGCTCGGCCTTCAAGCCGAACGTGGAAACGGCGCGGATCAACCCTTCTTCCAGGTCGCGGAGATAGCGGTGGAGGTCCCGGCCCGAGGGGAGCGCGTCCAGGGAGACGATCGGATAGCCCACGATCTGCCCCGGCCCGTGATAGGTCACGTCGCCGCCGCGCTCCACATCCACCACCTCGATCCCGAGGGCGGCGTAGTCGGTGGAGGGGAGGCGCAGGTTGGCCTCGCCGCCGGAGCGTCCCACGGTGATCACCGGGTCGTGCTCGACCAGGTAGAGCACGTCGGGCGCGAGCCCCGCGGCGCGGGCCGTCACGGCCCGGCGCTGGAAGGCGAGCGCGGCCCGGTAGGGGACGCGGCCCAAGTCGTAGGCGGGAATCGGGGGCCGCGCGACATCGTCCCCAGGCGTGCCCGCCGGGACCGCGGAGACGTTGGTACCGGGGGGAGGCGGCTGGCTCATCGCGTCAGATCGAGTCGAGGAGCCAGTTCTCCGGATCCTCGAGCAGCTCCTTCACGCGGTGGAGAAACTGGACCGCGGGGGTGCCGTCCACCAGCCGGTGATCGAACGAGAGCGCGAGGGTCATCATCCAACGCACGACGATGCGGTGATCCCGCACCACGGCGCGCTCCTCGATGAGGTGAATGCCCAGGATGCCCACCTCCGGGATGTTGATGATCGGCACCGAGGCCGTGGCTCCGAACATCCCCGCGTTCGTGATCGTGAAGGTCCCGCCCTGGATGTCTTCGAGCTTCAGCTTCTCGGAGCGGGCGCGGGTGCCCAGGTCCTCGACCTCGTGCGCGATCTGGAGGAGCGTCTTCCGGTCGGCGTCATGCAGCACCGGGACGATCAGCCCCTGGTCGCGGTGCACCGCGATTCCGATGTTGTAGTACTTCTTGTAGTGCACCTCGGTGTCCGTCATCGAGGCGTTCAGGATCGGGTGCTCGCGGAGCGCGCGCACCACCGCCTTGATGATGAAGGGCATGTAGGTGAGCTTGATCCCGTACTCCCGCTGGACCTTCTCCTTCATCCGGCCGCGCATCTCGACCAGCGAGGTCATGTCCGCCTCGTCGTTGACCGTGCAGTGCGCCGCCGTGTGCTTGGACTTGGTCATCTGCTGCGCGATCATCTTGCGCACCTGAGAGAGCGGCTCGACGGTCTCCTCGCGCGCGCCGGGCGCCGCATAGGAGGGAACCGGGACCGGCTTGATCGGAGCGCGGGCCGGGGCCGCACCCGGCGCGACGGCCGGAGCGGGAG
>JBKJXM010000346.1:0-4110 GCA_046716305.1 Candidatus Eiseniibacteriota bacterium | reverse complement strand
TGTACGGGGGCTTCGACGCGGCGCGGACGCGGGCGTATTCGTCGCGCAACTGTAAGATTGCGGTGGAATCGGGACGGGTGCGCGAGAGGCGTGTCTCCCGCTCGGCCTTTCGCGCGGCGTACGCGGTCTGCTCCACGCGGTAGCGCTCGGCCTTCCGCTCGGCCACGCCGCACCCGGCGGCCAGGCAGGCCACCGCGACCAGGAGCCAGCGCATACGCGGCCCGGCCCTCACGCCGCCTCCTCGAGGTGCGCATGGTAGAAGCGCGCGGCCGCCGCATAGATGAAGAACGTGGCGAACATGCTGCAGACGATGTAGATCCCGACCAGCACCCCGATGATCTCCGGCCGGATCTGGCCCACCAGGAAGTTCCCCATGACCTGGAGCACCAGGAGCACCACGGCCGCCGGAAGCGAGAGTCCGATCACGACGAGGTAGGTGGGGAAGAAGTTCGAGGCCGCCACCCGGAGGCCGCTGCCGAGCGTCGACATGAACGACCGGCCGGGGTGGACGGCGACGACCGGAACGAAGACGAAGAGGGTCCAGAGCGCGTACCCCACCAGCATGCCGAGGATGGCGACGACCGCCGAGCCGGTGAATCCGCGCACGAGCGTGCGGATGGTCCCCTCGACCGGGCGGAGGTGGAGCAGCAACTGCCATCCGACGATGAGCGCGAGGCAGAGGAGCGCCCCGACGAAGACCGGGAGGATCGCCTGCCGGACCCGGGCTCCGGTCTCCCCTTCCGGGAAGGTGGCCGGGTCGATCGGACGCAGGATGCGGATGATCGCGAGCGGGATCAGGAACGAGCCCGCGACCAGGAAGAGGATCGCCTCCGCGTTCGTGATCAGGTTGGGCAGGAAACGGTAGAACTCGGGGTAGTGGAGCGGCCGGTCGCCGGCGATGCGCTCCGTGAGCCAGCCGGCGGTGGCCATCCCCGCCGGGGTGCCCAGGTTCATGGCCAGCCCCAGGAGCAGCAGCTCCGCCGCGAGGATCCACGCGAACGGGGCGAACTCGTAGAAGCGGAAGCTGGCGAGCGCCTCGAGCGCCGCGGCCCGAATTGTTCGTACGTCCCGTGCCATGTCCCTCCCGATCCGTGTTGAATCGCACGACAGAACGCTGGAGACTACCGCGCAATGAACGGCGAGGGCCAGTATCTTGTCGTGCGCCACGGCGGCGCCGACGGCGAGCGCATTCCGCTCGTTCCAGACGTGCCGGGCATCATCGGCCGTTCGCGCGACAGCGCGGTCGTCCTCACCGACGCGTCGGTGTCGCGCCAGCACGCCAAGGTCTCGTTCCGGGACGGCGCCTGGTGGGTGGAGGACCTCAAGAGCAAGAACGGTACGAAGGTGAACGGCCGCCGGATCGAGGGGGCCGAGCGCCTCAAGGCGGGCGACGTCCTCTCGCTCGGCAACTTCCAGATCATCTTCTCGGCCACCGGAAGCCAGGTCACCGCACGCGTGGCCGACGTGGCCGGGCCCGCCACCCTGAAGGCGCTCAAGGTCGAGGAGTTCGAGACCGGCTCGGATACCCGTTCGTACGGGGCGGCGCTCTCCCCGGAGCGCGTCGGAAACTTCCTTCGCGCCGTCGACAAGGTGGGTCAGGCGCTCCTCGCGCACCGCTCGGTGGAGGAGCTGTTCACCTTCGTGGTGGAGCTGGCGTCGGACGTCCTCCGCGCCGATCGCACCGCCCTTCTCCTCCTCGACCCTGTTACCGGCGAGCTGATCGCCCGGGCGGTGAAGCAGGCACCCGGCTTCGAAGGGGCGGATATCGTGGTCAGCCGGAGCATCGCCCGGACGGTCATCGAGCAGAAGCAGGCGCTCCTGACCGGAGACGCGCAGGCGGACTCCCGCTTCCGCGCGCAGCAGAGCATCATCCAGCAGCGGATCCACTCCGCCATGTGCGCGCCCCTCTGGCACGACGACCAGGTCCTCGGACTCCTCTACGTGGACAACGTCGCCGCGCCCGTGCCGTTCGAGGAGAGCGATCTGCGACTCCTCACCCTCATCGCGCACCTGACGGCCGTGAAGGTGCGCGAGACCGAGCAATACGAGGCGGTGGAGCGCGCCGAGCGGATGTCGGTGGAGCTACGCCGCGCGGCCACGCTCCAGCAGAATCTCCTCCCCCCCGAGCCGCTCCGCCACGGGCGCGTTCTGGTGGCCGGGCGGAACATCCCCTCGTTCGACGTGGGGGGCGACTACTTCGACTTCGTCCCGTCCGAGGACGGCTGCCTGGTCGTGGCGCTGGGCGACGTGGCCGGCAAGGGGATGGGCGCGGCCCTCCTGATGGCGCACCTTCACGCCACCGTGCGCGCCCAGGTCGAGACCGGGCGGACGCTCACGGACGTGATGGGCCGGCTGAACCGCTCCATCCACCAGAGCGTGCGCGGGCTCCGCTTCATCACGCTGTTTCTCGCGAAGATGGACACCGACCGCGGCACGGTGACCTACGTGAACGGCGGACACAATCCGCCCTTCCTGGTGCGCGCTTCGGGGGAGGTGGAGCAACTGACGGAGGGGGGCCTACTCCTCGGGATGTTCCCCGAGGCCACCTACGAGCAAGGATCGGTCGTGCTCGGGCCGGGCGACCTGCTGGTGGCCTACTCCGACGGGGTGACCGAAGCACGTGCGCCCGCGCGGCCCGGTGAAGAGGCGGGGGAGGATCTGGGCGAGGAGCGGCTGATCGAATGGCTGCGCGCGTCGCGGGGGCTTGGGCCCGAGGAGCTGGTGGAGCGGCTGATCGCGGGCGTGCGCGAGTTCAGCGGAGTCGCGCAGCAGGCGGACGACGTGACGGTGGCGGTTATTAGTTTTGGTTCGTAGCGAAGCGGCGCGCTTCCATCGCGCGCTGCAGGTGCCGCTCGACCAGCTTCGAGTGGAGGAGGGCGTCCTTGTAGCTGTTCCGCGCGAAGGAGGAGCGCGCGCGCGCGAGCTGTAGCTGGGCGTCGCGCTCCAGCTGAGCCGCGCGCCAGACCGGCTTGGGGCCGATCTCCTTCCGCGTCTGCGCCATGGACCGCTCCGCGCGCCGCAGCGCTTTCCGCGCCGTCTCGCGCGAGACCGGGAGATCCGCGCACTGCTTCAACAGCGTGAGCACCCCGCCCCGCACGTCCCGCGTCTCCGCGTACGCGCTTCGCATCGCGCCGTTCTTGTAGAGCCGCCGCGCGTCTTCCTGGCGGTCGCGAAGCGATTCGAAGGTGCGCCGGTGCGCCATGGGCGCGACGTCTTCCAGAAGCTGCTTCGCGCGGTCGAGCGCGTCGTCCGTCTGGTCCAGCGCGCGGTCCACGACCTCGGGGTCGTTTTCGCGGGGTCCGGTCTGGATCATCGCGCTCTTCACGTAGGCCCGCGCCTCTAGAGTGAGCCGGTTGGCCCGGGCGTAGAAGGCCTGGTACCTGGCCTCCCTCGCCTCGGCCTGCCGCTCGCGCGCACTCTTGAAATCCGACCTCGCCTTGTCGCTGCCGCTCCGCCGCACGCGTCCCTCGGCGTCCAGAATCGCGCGGTCGGTCCGTGTGATCTCGCGGAGCACGCGGTCGGACTCGGTCAGCGGCACGGCGAACGAGTGGGGTCCGTAAAGGGGCGCCGCGGGAGGGGGGCCGAGCGCCTCTCTCGGAATGCTGCCGGCGGGCGGGGGAGGCGCGAACGCCACGGCCGCCACAACGATCAGCAAAGACAGGAATCGGGCGCGCGGACGGGGCATCGTTCCTCGGTTCAGGGGGCTGTGGGTCGCTTGGGATCCAATCAGGTACGTCCGGCCGAACAAGTGTTTGGATTGTTGCAAGGGGCAAGCCACCGAGGGGTACGGAGCAGCGGATTGACGAGGCGCTGGAACTTATTTGAGGGTCTGGAGTTAACTCTGGCTGGAGGGCTCACTTTGAGCGCGGCAGCCGGGATGAGGCCGCGGGTGGACCGTATTGTACCGGGCCATGTACCGAAAGGTACCTATCCGGCCTGGGTCTGCTCCGTCGGCTCGGGCTCCGCTGTACCAATCGGGATACCGTGGCTCTCCATGCGGGAGTAGAGGGCCCGGCGGGAGATGCCGAGCAGCGTGGCCGCTTTCGTCTTGTTCCCCTGCGCCCGCTCCATCGCCTCGAGGATCATCTTCCGCTCCATCTGCTCCAGGCT
>JBKJXM010000345.1:0-3284 GCA_046716305.1 Candidatus Eiseniibacteriota bacterium | reverse complement strand
GGTCCAGGGGATCGAATCCGGCGAGCGCGCCGCCCAGGGCCACGCCGGGGGGCGCCAGGTCGGACTTGTAGTAGGCGTCGCCGCGCCCGCGCACCTGAGCTAGGAGCGTGTTCACGTTCACGTCGCCCGCGGTCTCGACGATCTTGTCCACGCGCCCGGCGGAGGCGAGCGCGTGGCGCACGACCCATAACGCGCGCGTCTCCACGCCCGCGGGGGGCGCGGCCGCGGCGGGGGCGGCGGCGCCGCCCAGCACGACGACCCAAATGAAAAGCGCCGGCACGAATCGCGCCGGCGCGAGAATCCGAATTGCCATCCCTATCGTCCCCTAGTCGCCGCTCTTGCCTCGCTGCCGGCCCCGCGCTCCACCATGGGGGCCCTTCTGCGGCATCCCGCCCTTCCGGCCCAGCTTGTCGCCGCGCGACGGCTTGGGGGCGCGTTCCTTCCGCGCGGGACGGCCTTCGCCGCCCTCGGCGGCAGCCGCACCCTCCTTGCCGGCCTCGCCCTTCGGGGGCTCGACCTTGGCGTCCTTGGAGCCCTTCTTGGCCGCGGCCTTCGCGCCCCGCTCCGCCTTGGCGCGCTCTTCCGCTTCCTTCCGTAGGCGCTCTTTCAGCTCGGGCGACTTGACCAGCTCGAGCAGCGCGATCTGACCCGCGTCCCCCAGCCGGTGTCCCATCTTGATGATCCGGGTGTACCCGCCGTTCCGGTCGGCATACCACGGCGCCACGGTGTCGAACAGCTTCTGCACAACGTCGTTTCCGTGCACGAAACGCGCGACGTGACGGCGCGCGGCGACGTCGCCACGCTTGGCGAAGGTGATCATACGCTCGGCCATCCGGCGGGCCTCTTTCGCCTTGGCGACGGTGGTCTCGATCCTCTCGTGGATAAAGAGCGACGTCGTCAGGTTGCGCAGGAGCGCCTTTCGGTGCTCGCGCGTCCGGCTCAGCTTGCGATGGTCTTTGCGATGACGCATGGCTTGTCCCTATCGGTAGACGCCGTCCGGCCCCTGGGGCCGAGCCCGGCGCGAATCCCTTACGCCGCTTCGATCTTCTCGCCCAGTTTGTACTTCGACGCGTCCATGCCAAAGCCCAGGTTCATGCTCTGGAGAATGTCGGCGATCTCCTTGAGCGACTTCCGGCCGAAGTTCCGGTACTTGAGCATCTCGCCCTCGGACTTCTGCACCAGGTCGCCGATCGTCTTGATGTTGGCCGCCTTGAGACAGTTCGACGAGCGCACGGACAGTTCCAGCTCTTCGACGCTCCGCTCCATCAGCGCCTTCAAGCGCAGGAATTCCTCGTCAACCTCTTCTTCCTGCTCCTCTTCGATCTCCTCCTCGAAGTGCACGAAGAGGGCGAAGTGGTCCTTCAAAATCTTGGCTCCGTACGCCAGCGCGTCCGACGGGATCACGCTGCCGTCGGTCCACAGTTCCAGTTCCAGCTTGTCATAGTCGATGCGCTGGCCGATCCGGGTGTTCTCCACCTCGAAGTTGACCTTGGTCACCGGCGAGTACATGGAGTCGGTGGGCAGCACGCCGATCGGGCGGTCCTGGTTCATCTGGTTCTCGGCCGAGACGTAGCCACGGCCGGCGCCCACTTCGATCTCGGCGCGGAACTCGCCGTCCTTGTTCAGCGTCGCGATGTGGAGCTCGGGGTTCAGCACCTCGACGTCCGCGTCCACCTTGAGATCGGCCGCGGTCACCGCGGACTTCCCGCGCACCTCGATCGTCCCCATCTTGGGAGCGTCGCCGTGCAGCTTGAACCGGATCTGCTTCAGGTTGAGCAGCACCTCGGGGATGTCTTCCTTGATGCCCGGAAGGGTCGAGAACTCGTGCTGCACGCCGTCGATCTTGACGGCGGAGACGGCCGCTCCCGGCAGGGACGACAGGAGCACGCGCCGGAGCGCGTTCCCCAGGGTCACGCCAAAGCCGCGCTCGAGCGGCTCGATCGTGAATTTGCCATAGCGATTCGTCGAGTTCTTTTCGTCCATCTCGACGTTCTTGGGCATCTGAAGATTTTTCCACTTCATGGTCTATGTCCTCCGGGGCCCGGGACTATTACTTCGAGTAGAGCTCGACGATGAGCGACTCGGAGATCTTGGTCGGGATCAAGCCGCGTGTCGGGTATTCGAGCATGCGGCCCGACATCTTCTCCGGGTCCAGACTCAGCCAGCTCAGCGTGTCCCGCGCCTTGTTCGCCTCCATCGAGGCCTGGATCGCGGTCATCTCCTTGCTGCCTTGGCGCACTCGGATCTCGTCCCCGACCCGAACGGAGAACGAGGGAATATCCACGAGGCGCCCGTTCACTTCGATATGACGATGGCGCACGAGCTGGCGGGCCGCCGAACGCGACGGGGCAAACCCCAGCCGGTACGTCAGGTTGTCCAGGCGGCGCTCCAGGAGCAGGAGCAGGTTCTCGCCGGTGACTCCCTTCTGGCTCTCGGCCTTCTTGAAGTAGTTCCGGAACTGCGCCTCGAGGATCCGGTAGATCCGCCGGGCCTTCTGCTTCATCCGGAGCTGCTGGCCGTAATTGGTCTCCTTGGAGCGGCGATCCTTGCCGTGCTCCCCGGGAGCGTAGCCGCGGCGCTCGAAGGCGCACTTCTCCGTGTAGCAGCGGGCCCCTTTCAGGAACAGCTTTTCACCTTCCCGGCGGCACAGCCGGCACTTATCCCCGTGATACGTCGCCATAATCGAAGCGGTGACCTCCTCTGCCCGTTAGACTCGCCGCCGCTTCGGCGGGCGGCAACCATTGTGCGGAATCGGGGTGACGTCCTTGATGGCCGAAATCTCGAGCCCGGCCGCCTGGAGCGACCGGATGGCCGCCTCGCGGCCCGCGCCCGGTCCCTTCACCCACACTTCCACCTTCTTCAGACCCAGCGACACGGCCTCCTTCGTCGCGGACTCGGCCGCGATCTGCGCCGCGAACGGGGTGCTCTTGCGCGACCCCTTGAACCCCACCTTGCCGGCGCTGGCCCAGGCCACGGTGTGGCCGTCCATGTCGGAGATGGTCACGATGGTGTTGTTGAACGTCGATTGGACGTGGGCGATTCCGTTGATCCCCACCTTCCGCTCGCGCTTCTTCTTCGGCTTCGCCGTGGGCGCTGCCGGAGGTGCCGCGGGTGTCGCTGTCGTATCCGCCACTCGGTTCTCCTATTCGCTTATTGGTCCGGGCCGCTGCGCGGCGTCAGCCGGCCGGCTTCGGCGCCGGTTTCTTCGCCGACGCCACGGTCCGGCGCATGGCTCCCGCCGTCTTCTTGGGTCCCTTCCGCGTGCGCGCGTTGGTGCGCGTGCG
>JBKJXM010000344.1:0-17655 GCA_046716305.1 Candidatus Eiseniibacteriota bacterium | reverse complement strand
GAAATCCAGCCGCAAGGTTCCTATTCCGCTGGATCCACCCCGACGTAGGCATCCCGATCGCAAGCGAGGCGTCCCACACCAGCCGAACCCACGCCCCACGCCCCGCGAGAACCGAGGAAGAGCTAGCCACCCGCCTAGCCGACCCCTTCTTCCACCAAGGCTACGACGCAGTAGTCCTAGCCCACCTCCACCGCCCCATCCACAGAAAACAAGAGGGTCGAGACTTCATAGTCCTGGGAGACTGGATCCAAGGAAGGACGGTCCTGAAGCTGGAGCAGGGAAAATTCGAAATGTTCGAGTTCAAAAGCGGCGCCGAAGGGGACTCTTGATGAAGCGCGAGGAGCGAAGCGACAACGCCAGCGTGGGCCCGTCTCTACAACCGAGCCGTCAGCGAGAAAACGTGCGCCGTCCCCAAATCCCAAGACATAGGCACCAAGGCATAATCAAACCGAATCCGACTCTGCGTCAGCCCAATGCCAAAAGACACGTCCTCCGTGTCGTACCCGAACTTCCCGCCCACCCGTAGCGCCAGCCGCTCGCGATACATAAACTCCCCGCCCACGTGGAAGCGGGCGTCCTCGCCGCGCACCTTCCGGACTTCGGACGTGATCGTTCCCTGCGAGTGGAAGCTCGAGAGCGGACGGGACCAGGCCGCGCCCGCGCGGAGCGTCAGGGGAAGTTCGAACGACTCGTCGACGAGCGTCGGCTTCCCGCCGACGTTCTGCACGGCGGCTCCCAGCGACAGGCCCGTGTCGCGCAGCCGGTAGCGCGCCCCCAGGTCGAACGCGAAGGTGGTGGCGTCCACCTCGGCGATCATCTCCCGCACGTACCGCACCGAGGCCCCGGCGTCGAGTCCCGAGGCCAGCGGCCGCCCATAGCCCGCCGTCATCGCGATGTCGTTGAAGCCGAAGTTCTGCGTGACGTTCCCGACGTCGTCGCGCCCCTCCAACTCCGACGTGTAGAAGCCGGAGAACGAGAACCCCAGCGCTCCCTTCCCGAGCGGCGTCGCCACCGCGGCGTATTCCTGGCGGAAGTCCTGGATCCACTGGTTGTGCATCGCGGTGACCTGGGTGTTCCGGACGCCCGCCAGGCCGGCCGCGTTCCAATAGGTCGCAGTGGGATCGTCCGCCAGGGCGACGTAGGCGCCGCCCAGCCCCATGGCCCTCGCGCCGACTCCCAGCTTGAGAGACGCCATCCCGGTCGATCCGGCGGCGGCGGACGCGTCGCCCGGCGAAAGCGAAAGAAGCAGGCACGAGGCGAGGGCGGCGGCGCAGACGATAGAGCGCATTCGTTTCTCCAAGGGTCGGCTCAACGGAGGATGGCCAGGCGCGTGAAGCGGACCTCGCTCCGGCCTCCTGAGTGTACCTCGACGCGGCACAGGTAGATGCCGCTCGAGATCGAGCGATGGTTCCACACGACGGCGTGCTCCGAGGAGCCGAGCAGGTCCGCCGCGGTGGCCGGCAGGTCGGCGACCAGGGCGCCCGACGCGTCGTAGATCCGGATCGAGACCGACGTGGCCGCGGCATCCAGCCGGTAATGGATCCGGCTCGTGCCGTCGCGCGACGGGTTTGGGTAGACATACAACTCAGAAAGCCCCCGGGTCCCCTCAACCGCAGGTCCGCCGGGGACCACGACCGCGTTCCGGGTGGGATGGAGGCGATACTGCCCCCAGGCGATGGTCGACCCGGCCACCGGCATCGACGGCGTCTTGACCGAGATCTGGGTCTCGGCCGTCGAGGTGGCGTCGAACGTCTCGATCCACTCCGCGGGGCCGTCGCCTTCCAGGTCGGCCAGGATCGGGGGCGCTCCGAGGCCGGTGCTGCCGAGCTCGGCGAATCCCGCGATCAGGCTCCCGTCGCCGCGATAGGCCGGTCTCCGGCCGTCGGGAAGAACGGCGATCACGTCCCTTTGTCCGTCGCCGTCCACGTCGGCCACGAAAGGCGACCACACGCCGGACGAGTCGGCCGGCGCGAGCGGCGTGCCGGCCTTGACCGGAAACCCGGAGCGAGGCGCGCCGGACCAGTAGATCACGGCCACACGCGCGTCGTCTCCCGTCTGGAACACCTCCGGATGGCCGTCTCCCTCGAGATCCGCCACCGCGACTTCGGCCGTGCTGCCCTCGGTCGCGCCTGGGAATGGCGCGGGCCAGCCCAGAAGCTCCGACTCCGAGACGTACGCGACCGGCGGATCTCCGGCGATGTGCGTGGCGATCGTGAAGTGATACGCGTGGAACAATCCATCCGTTCCGGCGACGACGACTTCGGGCTGTCCGTCACGGTTCAGGTCGGCCGCGACGGGAGAGCTGAAGGGACCTCCCGCCACGATGCGGAAGGACCCGATGCTCTCCGGGTCGGTGAGCGGAAGGATCGGGTCGGTCAAGACCTCCCAGCTCGTGTAATAGAGTCCCGGAGCCGTGTATTCGGCGTCGACCGTGACGCCGGCGCGAACCGCGGCGATCACCTCGTTCACTCCGTCCCCATCCAGGTCGGCCACGACGGGTGGGGCTTCGCTGCCGCCGCCCACCGTCATCGAACGCGACTGCACGGCCCCGCCCGCGAGCGAGATCACGCGCAGGAGGGAGAAGCCGAGAGTGTTCGCGGGAGCGCCAATCACGATCTCCAGCCCGGGGAGTCCGTCCACCTCGCCGAGCACCGGTTGCGCGCGGATGCCGAGCGCGGAGCCGGGAACAACCACGCCGTTGGTGATCGGATTCGCGTCCCCGTCCAAGACCTCGGTGCCGTTCAGGTGAAAGGCGTAGATGGTGCCGTTCGCGGTGGCGAAGACCACTTCGTTCGCCCCGTCGCCGTCCACGTCGCCCACGCAGGGGCTGGTGACCAGCCCCGAGCTGGCCGTGGCGAACGGAGTCGGCGTGGCGTCGCCGTCCAGGAAATCGGTACCGTCGGGGCGGAAGACGTAGAGCGCGCCGGTGTTGTTGAGCCGCTGGACGGGCACGAGCAGCTCCCGCGTGAAGGGCGGTGCCACCGCCCCGTCGATGTCCGCCGCGAGCGAGGGCGCGCTCCGGACGCGACCGATCAGGATTTTCGGCCAGCCCGGCTTGTCCCGCTCGAAGCCGAGGGTAAAGCTCATGATGCTGTCGGCGGCGCTGATTCCGGTGATGGAGATCCCGGTGCGCACGTTGCCATAGGCGGCCGTGGACGGCGTCGTGTCGGGCGTGAGCCGGTCCCGCCACCCGGCGCGGAAGACGTCGTCCGGACTCTCGCTGAAGCTGGTCGGCGGGCCGTCCATGTCCTCGATCCCGTCCGCCTCGACCACGTCCAGCCCCTTCCGCGCCGAGCTGGCGTTGATCACGTTGTTGGCCAACCCCGCGGCGATCACCGTCTCGTCGACGTGATAGACGAGCATGCCGGATCCCTGCCGGACGGTGTCGGCGGAGGCCACGAGCGCCTCTCGACCGCTTCCCGGAAGGTAGTAGTCGAACTCGGCTCCGGCGTAGGAATCGACATAGAAATCGAAGATGAGGTTGCCGAATTCGTCCCGATTCCCGGCCACGTCGTCGAAGTCGAACTCCCCGTCGCCGTTCAAGTCTTTGAGCCGGTTTTCGAGGAGCAGGTACTCCGTGGCGGTCATGGGGATCTGGACGGCGCGCGGAAGCGCGTCCACCTGACGCTCGAGCATGGAAAGGGAAACGGCCTGGGGCGTGACGAGGCGCTGCGGCGCCAGGACTCCCAGGAACACTTTCGACCAGGCGGAGAGGCCGGCCGGAACGAACCCGTTCCCGTTCCAGACACCGGTCCCCATCACGTCCCACGATCCGACGCCCTGCGAGTCGCCCCCCTCGGCCCCGTTCGTGTCGTAGAGGTCGGGTAGCCCGAGCTGGTGGCCGAACTCGTGGCAGACCACGCCGGTCATTCCGAACGAATAGTTGTCCTGGCTCTCCAGCTCCGGCAGCTCCACAGCCTCCGAGACGTACGCGAAGCCGGAGCCCACGGGGTCGTTCGTCCGGATCCCGACCGCGCCCGTCGAGTCGGGGAGGATCGTCTTGAAATCTTCCTTCGTCACGAACGCCGACCAGATCTGGTCCCGGCTGTCGTCCCGGACGTCGGCCTCCTGCCCGTGCCCCGCGTGGAAGATGACGAGGCTCTGGTAGGGGCGGAAATCGACCGTGGAGTCGGCAAGCTGGACCAGGTCGCGGACCATGAAGACGAGTCTTTCTTGAAATCGGTCGTCGTCGCCGTAGTAGGCCATCGGATGCGGCAGCGTGAAGACCGAGTCGACGAGCGTGGGCACGATCGTCACGACCCCCTCGGTCTGCTGCTCCCAGTACTGCTTCTGGAAGAAGAGAAGCCGATTGTAGTAGGCGGCGGACGAATCGATCGGGGTGTCGCTGAAGGCGACCCGGATCGCCAGCACGTTGAATGTCGCCTTGGCGCCGAGCGGGGCGCGGGACCCCTCCCCCTCGCGCCCCGGCGGCGGCACGATCAGCCGGTCACGCGAGAAGCCCTCGGGCGGCCCGGGGCCCTGCTTCTGGGGAACGGGGGGAACGGCATGCGCCGCGCGGGCCTCGGAAGGCCCGATCGCGATAAGTAGGGAGAATATGAGAAGGTGCGGGAGCGGGAGGAGACGCACCGCCCAAGTGTACCGGCCCCCGGCCGGAGGGGTCAACGACCCGGGTCGTACACTTTTTCAGCGACCCGGGTCGCCAACCAACTAACGGCCGCGGTCGTGCCCGCGCCCTCGGCCCCGATCGCCGTCATCCTGCCGGCGCTCGTCGTTGCTGCGCCCTCGGGAGCCGCGATCCTCCGACGGGGGCGGCGGGTCGTCGGACTTGGGCGGTTTGGGGGTCTCGCGGGTCTCGGAGCGGGGACGCTCTTCCCGGCGCTCTCGTGCCTGCGGCGGGTCCGGCCGGCGCTCCTGACGCCGTTCCTCGATCTGGCGCCGCTCTTCCTGGCGCCGCTCGCGCGCGTCCGGCCTGCGCTCCCGCTCGCGGATCTGGCGCTCCTCGTCCTGGCGACGCTGGCTCCGCTCCTGAACTTCCCGCCTGCGAGTCTCATCCCGCTGGCGTACCTCGTCCCGCTGCCGGCCATCGTCGCGACGCGCGCGGCCGTCGCCCCGGTTCTGCATGTCGCGCTGCCGCTGCGGCGCCGACCGATCCGCCGGGCCGGGCCGGGCGCGCTCTCGGCGCACCCGGTCGCGCTCCACTCCACTCTGATCGCGCGTGCGAACCTCCTCGCGAGCCCTTCGGCGCAGCACCTGATCCGGCGTGTTCCACGTCCGGCCGGCGCGCGGACGCCGGATATCCCGGAACTCTTGCGGCGTGCGCCGCTGCGCGGCGTCGCGGCGCGAGCGAAACTTATCCTGCCCGTCCACCTGGAATCGCGTGCGCAGCGTGGTCCTGCCGTCAACCGAGGACCAGCGCTCCTTCCACTGCCGATACCGGTTCGGCGCCGTGGAGCGGACCATGTAGAAGTAGCGCGGCCGGATCACACGCGAGCGAAGAGGCTGGAATCGCGCCCACGTGGCGTCGATTCGAACGTCGACCACAGAGCAGATGTCCCCATAGGGGTCGTACCAGCCGCCGTAGGAGTGGCAGTCGGCGCACACATATCGCGGGTACTCGACCTTCCGCTCGATGTAGAAGAAGGTGTCGTCCGTCGCAACGTCGTCCTCGCTCCCCGGCGGCACGACACGCCGGACCACGCGATCCATCCCGACGTAGGGGTCGCCAACGATGATCCCGGAGTCCTCGCCGTCGTCGTCGCCGTACTCGGCACGCGTCGCCTCGGTCCCGCCGGTCAGATACCAGGGGAGATCCCGGAAGGGGAAGGGCGAGGCGATCGCCACCACGTACTCGATGCCGGTGGGCCCGTCGGCCACCATCTCGTATGGGTCGTTGCGGGAGGGCACCTGGTGCCTGACGCCGCCCTCCACGCGGTCCGGATCGTCGGGACCGTAGGGATAGACGAGGTGGATATAGCCCTCGGTATCGATGTTGTAGATCAGGACGAACGCGTCGGTGCTCGTCCGGAACATGACACGCATCGGCTCTCCCTGCCGGTAGACGCCGCCCTCTTCCTTGTTGGTCCAGACCTCGACATCGGCCCGGCCCACGCGGGCGACCTGCTCGAACTCGACCGAAGCGTCTACCTGGACGGCCGCGCGGGAAGTCCCCGGGAGCGACGCGGCCATGAGAAGGGCCGCGAAGCTCGCCACGAACAGGCGGCCGATCGGGAGAGCGGATCTCACGGCTTTCTCGCCAGTTTCGGGGCCAGCTCACGGTTGTCCGGGTCCACCTGATACGCCCAGTCCATCACGATGTTCGCCGTGGCCCGCGAGACGACCTCGAACTTGGCGTAGTGGCCTTCGGGCGTCAGGACGATGTAGCTGTGGCCGGGAATGGCCTCGACGATTCCGTCGCTCGACCACCCGGTATCGTTCGGGGCGTAGTCCACGTCCACCAGCGCGACATAGCCGGCATCCTGGATCTTCACACCGTTCGCCGCGCGGATGAGGTAGCCGTTGGCGACACTGTAATCGTAGTAGATATCGGTCAGAAGGGCGGTCGAGGAGCTGCTGCTCATGGCCGAGAAGTCCCATCCGCTGGTCGCCGGAGTCGTGTTGGCGTTGGTCAGCGTCACGCCGAACCCTTCCGGCCGGGGCGTGTCGAACACGTTCTGGAAGCTCAGCTCCGCGCTCTCCTGGCCGGAGTTGTCCACCGCGGACACCGCGTAGTAGTAGGTGGTGCCGTTGGTGACTTGCGTATCGACGAACGGCGGGCTCGAAGCAGTGCCCCGCAGCGCGAACGTGCCGGTCGGCGCGTTGTTCCGGTAGACCTTGTAGTGGTCGACGTCGCTCTCCTGGTTCTCCCTCCAGTAGACCGAGACCTCCTGATCCCCCGTCACGCTGTAAACGCCGTCCACGCGAAACGGTGGGTTGTTCACGGAAACGATTCGATCCTCGTTGTTGCAGCCAACCGTCAGGGCGACGGTCGCGAGCCCGAGCGCCAGGAGCCAAGTGCGAGCCACAGCCACCTCCTACGTAGCGATGTATTTGCCAGGAGCGCCGCGCCGCGGCGCCATTTGCCGCACACTAGAAAGGCAATCGATATGCCACGGCCCGAGAAGCTCGGTGAGCTCGCGCAAACCGTACGCCAACAAACGCTTATGGTCGAGTCCTGTTTCGCGGTAGGAGGCTTGTTCGGCGGGATTCCGAGTACAGTGTGACTGCCGTGCGACAGCGACTTGCGGAGTTTTGGCGGCAGATGTTCGAGGCAAAAAAATTGAGCCCCGGCCGTGCCAGCTCATTTCGGGCTACGTCACTTCCACCGAAGCCGGTGTCCGGTCTGGTGACTAGTCCATGGTCAAACGCTGGCTCGACCTAAGGGCTCTTTGGAGGTCCCCCCCTCCGATCACCATGCAAATGCAGTCGTCGTGCCAGGCCGGGCATTTTCAGCCCCAAGTTGGTGGATTCCATAACATGTTGCGGTAGCACATATTGCGGGAGAATAAACCGCTGACCACGAAGCCGTCTTCGCGCCCGATTAGAAGGGAATTTGAGAGTGATTTAACACGCGAGGGTGGGTGCACGGCGCAAGTAGCTACAAATACGTGGTTTGCGACTATTAAATTCGTTTATAGCGAAAACTTAAGCCTTTTGCCGGGTGGTGCCGCGCCGGTCCAGGTGGAGGAGCTTGATCTTCTGCAGAAGCGTCGGGTAGGAGAGGCTCAGCTCGCGGGCGGCCTGCAGCTTGTTCCAGTTGTGACGCTCGAGAGCCTGGGCGATCACCCGCCGCTCGACCTTGGCGACTTCGGAGCGGAGCGTGGCCGGACCGTCGGCGGAGTCGTCTTCCTTGCGCAAGATTTCGCGCGGGACCAGGCGGAGGTTCAGCGTCTCGCCGTCGTTCGCCATGACGACCATCCGCTTCACGATCTTCTCCAGCTCGCGCACGTTCCCACGCCACGGGAGCGACGCGAACGTGCTCACCAGCTCGGGGTCGACGCCGGGGATGGCCTTGCCCATCTCTCCCGCGAAGTGCCGCACGTAGTGCTCGATCAGGAGCGGAACGTCCTCGGGCCGCTCGCGGAGCGGCGGCACGCGGAAGCAGATGTCGTTGAGGCGGTAGTACAGGTCCTCGAGGAACTCCCCCTTCGCGATGCGCGCGCGCAGGTTCACGTTGGTGGCGCAGAGCACGCGGACGTCCACCTTCGTGGAGCGGTTCCCGCCCACCGGGCGCACCTCGCGGTTGTCCAGCACTTGGAGGAGTTTTCCCTGGATCGTGATCGTGGTCTTGTCCACTTCGTCCAGGAACAGCGTCCCGCCGTTCGCCTCGACGAAGAGACCCGACTTGTCCCGGACAGCGCCCGTGAAGGCTCCCTGGACGTGGCCGAACAGCTCGCTCTCGAGGAGTTGCTCGGGAAGCGCCGCGCAGTTCACCTGGATCAGCGACTTGGTGCTTCGGGCGCTCGAGGCGTGGATGGCACGCGCCAGGAGACCCTTGCCGCTCCCGGTCTCTCCCTCGATCAGGATGGTCGCGTCGGTGGGGCCGACTCTCCCTAGGAGCGAGAGGATCTCGAGCAATTCCGGGCTGCGCGTCACGATGCCGTGATCCTGGGCCGAGCCGAGCAGCTGTCCCCGGAGGGCGCTGTTCTCGTTCGCGAGGCGCTGCCGCTGCATCTCGAGGATGGCCACCGCGACGTAGTTGGCCAGAACCGCGATCAGGTTGATCTCGCGCTGCTTGAACGCACCCTGGGGGCCCTCTTCCGGACGGTCGAGATAGAGGTAGCCGGGAAGACCCGAGGGGAGCGTGAGCGGGATGATCGCTACCGTCGTGCGCGGCCCGACGTGGAACGCCGCCGGAAGGTCGCGGAATCGCTCGTCGGAGCCGGCGCGGCTGGTGACGACAGGCGCCGAAGCCATGCGCGCCGGGGTGATCCGCTTCTCCAGCTCGCGAATCAGGTCGTGGGCCAGGCGGTTCGCCATGCCGACCGCTGCGACGGCCTCGATGCCGCCAGCGACGGCCGGGGCGGCCACCAGTCCGCGGCTCGCGCCGGTGCGGCGGGCCACGATCGTGAGAATGTCCTGAACGGCCGATTCGGCGTCGCCGCTCCGGAGGGAGCTCCGGATCTCGTCGAAGGCGGCGAATTCGTTGCTCTGGGCCGACGAGCCGTCGATCAGGCCCTGCTCGATCTCTCTCCGGAATTCCTCGATCTCCCGCGCCAGGGCGGGATCTTCTTCCGGGGTGAGGAGCGACGTGGCGGTGTCGACGTGGATCACGGCATCGTCCATGAGTCCGCGGCTGAGCTCGCTCCGCGACAGCTCGAGCAGCGCGCGGGCCGCGTGCACCTGGAGTGCCAGGCTTTCGAATCCGGCCACCGCACGGCGCTGGAACGCGACCGACTCGTCGAGAACCCCGCGGGAGCGGCCCTTCCGGCCGCGCTTTCTCCAGACGATTCCAATAGCCAGATTCAGCTTGGCCAGCTCGTAGCGCTTCCCGATTCCCGAAAGGATCCGCGTCGCCTCCTCCACGAAGCCGCGCGCCTCCTCCCATTCGCCCGCTTCGGCGGCCCGCAGTCCGAGGAGCCGGAGCGAGCACGCCTCTTCGATCCGATCCCCCAGGCGCCGCGCGATGGCGAGCGCGCGCTCGCCGCTGCGCCGCGCCGCCTCCAGCTCGCCCATCCGGAGCTGCGCGTCGCCGATTCGCCGCCACAGCTCGACCTGCAAATCGGAGTCGGTGGCGAGCTGATCCGCGAGCACCAGCGCGGTCTCGTACTCGGCGCGGGCTTCTTCCATCCGGCCCAGGTCGGCCAGGAGATCGCCCAGGGCCTCGCGGGCCAGCACCACTTCGCGGCGGCAGGCGCGCTCGGTCGAGAGAGCGAGGGCCTCGCGGATGAGATTTTCGGCCGTGCCGAAGTCGCGGCGCTTGCGGCGCAGGATGCCCAGGCAATTCAGGGAGCGCGCCTTCCCCGGCGCGAAACCTGTCTCGGTGTAGATCTGGAGCGCGCGGCGGTAGTGCTCCTCGGCCAGGTCCCACTCGCCCATCTTGTCGTGGACGATGCCGAGGTTATGAAGGTAGGTCCCGGAGTCCTGGTACAGCCCGGCGCGCTCGGCGATCCGGAGCGCCTGCTCCAGGAAGCGCGCGGCCTCCTTGAAGCGGCACTGGTTCTTGTGGACCAGCGCGAGGCTGTTGTACGCGGAGGCCATGCCGGCCTGGAAGTCGGCGCGGCGGTAGGTCGCGATCGCGCTCTCGAAGTAATCGCGCGACGAGGACCAGCTTCCGGTGCGGAGCGCGATCCAGCCGAGGGTCATCTCCGCGCGACCGATGTCGAAATTCAGCGTGGTTTCGCGGAGGAGCCGGTACGCCAGGACGGAGGCGCGCTGCGCGGCGCGATAGCGGCCGCGGTCGAAGAGGAGGATGCCGAGACTGCCGGCCAGCCGGCCGATCTGCTCGGGCGTGACGTGAGGGCGGAGGCGGTGGTGAAGGTCGTGCAGGGCGTCGACGGCTTCGTCCAGATCGCCCCGATAACGGAGGCAGTCCACGATCCGCGCGCCCAGCCGGAAGAGGCCGTCGCGATCGGTCGAGCCGTTGCGCGCTTCCGCGTCGAGGGCGCGGCGGTAGTACTCCAGCGCGACGGCGTAGTTGTCCGCGGCGAAATAGAGATCGCCGAGCTCTTGAGCGCGCTGTTCTTCCCCGTGGGAGACGGACGGCGTCACGTCCGTCTCCTCGGGGCTTTCGCGGCTCTCGAGATTTGGTCGGTCTTTGGGGACTAGTCCGTCCATTCCGGCCCTCTACCACTTCAGTGGGGATCGGGAGGACGCTTGAGACCGGCGCGCGGCGCGCTAGCGCACGCGCGCGTGGTCTGCCAAATACAGCGCCACCCGTATCCCAGACGCAGCGCCGTTAGGTACGCCTTCCACATACTGCTCACCGTAGTCACTGCCTTGGTGTTCCGCATCGCCGTAACCGACGGAGCGACTGCCGCGGACTTCGGGGCCCCTGCCCCTGTCCCCTTGACGACCGGACCGTCACCGTCACCGGGGGCGGGGCCGTCCTCTGGACTCCAGGGAATGGGCTTGGCGAAGGCGGACTGCGGAACCGAGGCGACTAAGGCAAGCGAGCACAGGAGGATACCCAACAACAAGAAGCGTCGTGGAATCCGGATCCTCATGCCTGCTCCCAAGTGCGAACGGCGTCCGGCATAGCGGCCGCTCGCGTGCCATGGCGGTAGTTCGTCGATGGGTGCCGACGGTCCGGAAGCGTGACCGACCGCCTTGAGGGACGCCCCGCGATGGGGCGGACACCCTTCAACGAACACTACCGCTTAATAAGTGATGATATAGACGAGAGTTGGAAACGTCAAGCGGAAATGGCTGAATACAGCCTATAAAGCAGCCTTTACAGGTGCCTTCTTGAGCTTCCGAGCCTCGCTGAGCACCAGCCCGTAGCGGAGACCCCGGGTGGAGACGGTGACCCCGGCGATCGGGAAGCGGTTCACGAACTCGGTGAGGATGACCGCCCCCGCCGGAATGATGTCGGCGCGGCCGCGGCTGACCCCCGCGAGATCCCGCCGGTTCGCGAGCGGTATCGAGCAGAGCTGCTTCTCGATGGCGGCGATGCGGTCCCGGGAGAGGAGGTGGTTCTCGATCCGGGTCGGATCGTACTTGGTCAGGTTCAGGTCGAGGGCTCCGAACGCCGTAACCGTGCCCCCGACGCCGACAGCGCGATCCAGCCCGTCCGACACGAACCCCCCAAGCTTTTCCCGGAAGACGCCCTGCACGAACTCCCGCACCACTCCCAGCTCCTTCTCGGTGGGCGGATCGCTCCGAACGAAACGCTCGGTGAGCCTCACGCAACCCAGCTCGAGGCTGATCACCTGATTCCCTTCCTGCCCTTCGCCGGAAATGATCTCCGTGCTGCCCCCGCCGATATCCACCACGACCGACCGCTTGGGCTGGGGATTGAGACCGGAGAGCACCGCGAGAAAAACGAGGCGGGCCTCCTCCTCTCCCGTGAGGATCTCGACGGGGTAGCCGATCTTCTCCGAGAAGCGGTTGGCCACATCGGGGCCGTTCCGCGCCACGCGGAACGCATTGGTCCCGGCGACCCGGATCCGGCTGGCGCCGCTGTACTCCGCCTCGTGGACGAACCGCTCGAGGCACTCGAGGGTGCGGGCCGCCGCCGCTTCGTCGATCAGACCGGTCCGGTCGAGCCCCTCGCCGAGGCGGGAGATCTCTCCCATCCGGTGGGAGGTGCGAAGCTTCTCCTCGTCGTCGACGTCGGCCACGAGCAATCGCACGGAGTTCGTGCCTATGTCGACGGCTCCGATTCTCACGGCGTCGAGGAACTGCTTGGTTGCAATAGGGTCTCCAAAGAGTGGGGGCGCTTTTCACCGGCTGCCCGCGGTCGTTGACTCTGAGGGATGCTCAACCCTACCATAGCGAACTATGGGTGTAAAGTCGGAAGCCATTACCAGGACACAAAATGACCGGATATCGCTGGACGCCGCCGAACGCCCCGACCTGCTCGGACTGACTCCGGACGAGCTGGCGCGGGTGGCGCTGGCCCTGGGCCAGCCCGCCTACCGGGGCCGTCAGCTCGCCGAATGGATGTACCGGCGGGGCGCCCCCGACTTCGAAGCCATGACGAACCTTCCGGCCGCCTTCCGCGCCGAGCTGGACCGGACCCACCGGCTGGGGTCGCTGCTCGAGAGCGGGCGGCGGGAGACGCCGGACCGGAAAACGCGGAAGGTCGCGTTCGGGCTCCCCGGCGGCGGCGTCATCGAATCGGTCTTCATGTCCACCCCCACCCGCTTCACCTTCTGCCTCTCCTCGCAGCACGGATGCGGGTTCGCATGCCGCTTCTGCGCCACCGGCCGCATGGGCCGGGGGCGAAACCTGACCGCGGGGGAGATCGTCGAGCAGGCGCTTCGGCTGAAGCGGGAGCTTCCTCCGGGGGCGGCCGAATACAACGTCGTGCTGATGGGGATGGGAGAGCCGCTCGAGAACTACGACGCGGTGCTGCGCGCGCTCTCGCTCCTCTGCGATCCCGCGCTCGGCGCCGTTCCGCCCAAGCGGATCACGATCTCCACCGTGGGCCTGGTCCCTCAGATTTACCGCCTCGCCGACGAGGCGCCCCGCTACCGGCTGGCGATCTCGCTCCACGCCGCCAGCGACGCGCAGCGCTCGAAGCTCATGCCGATCAACCACACGTTTCCCCTGGAGAAGCTCATGGCCGCGGTGCGCCACCACGTGGAGGTAACGGGGCGGCGGGTCACCTTCGAGTACATCCTGATCGAGGAGATCAACGACACGCTCCGCGACGCCGCCCGGCTCGTGAAGCTGGTGTCGCAGCTTTCCTGCAAGATCAACCTCATCCCCTACAATCCGATCGGACCCGGCAAGTTCAAGCGGCCCGGCCCTGACCGCATCCAGCGCTTCGTGGAGCACCTGAGACCCCGGGTTCCCGCGGTGACCGTTCGCTACAGCCAGGGCGTCGACATCGGCGCGGCATGCGGACAGCTCGCGGGCGAGGCCGAAGGCGGAGCGCGGCGCTAGCGCCGCCTCCCGTCCATGTTCGGCACCCTCCGCCAGAGGCTCCTCGCCCTCTTCTTCCTGATCGCGCTCGTGCCCTCGCTGGGGCTCACCCTGTTCGTGACCCAGTACTTGGCCAAGAGCCTGGCCGCGCTCCGGAATCCGGAGACCGAGCGGGCGCTGGGGCAGTCGCTCGAGGTGATCCGCCAGGGGATCGAGCGGCTCGGGAGCGACGCGCAGCATCACGCCACCGTCCTCGCCGAGGACGACACCGCGAACCGGCTGATCGCCGCGGGGCGCCTGGGGGAAGTGGAGCGGTGGCTCCGCGACGAGGCGCGGCAGCGCGGCCTGGACTACGTGGCGCTCTATCCGGCCGACCCGGCTCAGAACCGGCTGTTCGCCGCCCGCTTCGGACCTCGGATCACCATTCCGACTCCGGAGCGGGAGTCGCTTCGCGCGGCGCTCAACGAGGGCGGACTGGTCTCCGGCGGAGACGTTCCGCGGCAGGTGAGCGGCGTGGCCGCCTTCGGAAAGAAGCACCTGATCCTCGCCGGCTACCAGCTCGATCCCGAGATCTCCTCGGAGATCGAGGCGCTCCAGAAGAACCTCACGATGTACAAGCGTCTCGGCGTCTACACGTGGCTCTCGGAGCGGAGCCTCTGGGTGTTCGCCGGCCTCTGGTCTCTGGTCCTGGGCGCGGTGAGCTTCATCCTGGCCGTGCTGGTCTCGCGCAGCATCGCCAAGCCGATCCTGGCTCTGGAGAGCGGGATGGAGCGCGTGTCGGAGGGGGACCTGGCGTATCGGGTCACGCCGCAGGGGACGCGCGAGGTCCGCTTCCTGGGAAACGCCTTCAACCGGATGGTCGAGGAGATCCAGGGCTCCCGCCGCGCGCTTCTCCGCGCCGAGCGGCTCGCCGCGTGGCGCGAGGTGGCCCGCGCCGTCGCGCACGAGATCCGGAATCCGCTCACGCCGATCCAGTTCGCGCTGCAGCGGCTCCAGGACGAGGCGTGTCGCCCGGACAGGCCCCGCCCCGAGGTGATCACGGAGAGCGCCGACGCGATCCTGCGCGAGGTGCGCTCGCTTCAGGAGTTCGTTACCTCCTTCTCCGCGGTGGCGCAGCTCCCCGAGCCGAAGCCGGCCCCGTGCGACGTGGCCGCGCTGGTCGAGGACGTGGCGCGGTTGTACCGCGGCTCGTCGCCGGTGGAATTCCGCGTTGAGGTGGACCGTCCCGTTCCTTTAGCCTGGGCCGACTCCGGTCAGCTCCAGCGCGTGCTCGTGAACCTGATCAAGAACGCCGTCGAGGCGATGGATCAGCGGGGCGCCGTCACGCTCCGCGTCCGCCGCGACGGAAAGAGCGATCCCCCTGGCGTGATGCTCGAGGTGGAGGACACCGGTCCCGGCATGGATCCCGCCACGCTCGATCGCGCGGCCCATCCCGGATTCACCACCAAGTCGAGCGGAAGCGGATTGGGGCTGACCCTGGTGCAGCGCATCGTGGAGCAGCACGGAGGGCGATTCGAGCTGGATTCCAGCCCCGGCGTCGGCACGCGCGCCATCGTCACCATTCCTTCCACTCCGGACGGCGCGGAGCCGGGCGCGGCCGCGACGGGGGCCGCGTGAGCAGCGTGGGGACGGCCTCGTGAGCGCGGCCCGGATCCGCGTGCTGATCGTGGACGACGAGCCCTCCGTGTTGCTCGAGATCTCCGCCAGTCTGAAGCGCCATTACGAAGTGCTCACCGCGTCCCGCGCGGAAGACGCCGAGAAGATGCTCGCCGACCAGCGGGTCGACCTTCTCCTCACCGATCTCCGTCTGCCGGGCAAGGACGGGATCGCGCTGCTCGAAAGCGTGAAGGGGCTCCATCCCGATATTCCAGTCGTCCTCATGTCGGGCCACGGCACGATCCAGGAGGCCTTGAAGGCGATCCGGCTGGGGGCCGTGGATTTCGTGGAGAAGCCGTTCGGCCCCGAGCGGCTCCAGGTCACGGTGGAGCGGGCGCTGGAATTGAAGGCTCTCCAGCGCGAAAACGAGCGCCTGCGTTCGATCGCCGGCGCCGCCGACGAGATGGTCGGGAAGAGCCGCGCGCTCGACCAGATCCGGGCCGAGGTCGCGAAGGTGGCGAAGACCGACGCCAAGGTGCTCGTGAGCGGCGAGAGCGGGACGGGGAAGGAGCTGGTCGCGCGCGCGATCCATCGCCAGGGTGCGCGGTCGCGCGGGCCGTTCGAGAAGCTGAACTGCGCGGCGCTTCCCAAAGACCTGGTGGAGAGCGAGCTGTTCGGCTACGAGAAGGGAGCCTTCACCGGCGCCGCGCAGATGAAGCGGGGCCGGCTGGTGGCCGCGGACAAGGGGACGCTGTTCCTCGACGAGGTTGGAGACATGAGCCTGGAGACCCAGGCCAAGTTCCTCCGAGCGATCGAGACGGGCGAGATCGAACCGCTGGGCGGCACCCGCACCATCGCCGTGGATGCGCGCATCCTGGCCGCGACCAACAAGGACCTTGCCTCGGAGATCCAGTCCGGCCGCTTCCGCGAAGATCTCTTTTACCGTTTGAACGTCGTGCCCATCCACATCCCGCCGCTCCGCGCGCGACGCGAGGACGTCCCGCTTCTGGTCGCGCATTTCGTCGAGCGCTTCGGCGCCGAGCACGCGCGCGGGCCCCGGAGCGTGTCGAAGGAAGCCCTGGAGCGGCTCAGCCAGTACTCGTGGCCCGGCAACATCCGGGAGCTGAAGAACCTGATCGAGCGGCTCCTCATCATGACCGACGCCGACACGATCGGCCTGGCGGACGTCGAGGACGCGCTCCCCGTGAACGCGGGCGACGAGCCGCCCAGCGAGATCCGCGCGGCGCGCGACAAGGCCGAGCGCGACACGATTCTAGCCATGCTCCGCGAATGCCAGTGGAACGTGAGCGAGACCTCGCGACGATTGGGCATGGATCGCGGCTACCTCCACCGGAAGATCAAGCGCTATGGGCTGTCGCGCGACGGCGCGGCTTAGCGCGGCCGCGGCTGCCGCGGCCGTCGCGGTAGCCGGGGCGGTCGTGGGGTCGGCGGTCGCGGAGCCTACCGCGCCCCTGGTTCCCCATGCTCCGGCCGGATGGGAAACCCTCGCCACCGGGCTCCCCGAAGAGGCGCGGCTGAAGCTCCTGCCCGCGTTCCACTACAACCGCGTGGACGGCGCCACCCCAGGCGTCGGCGTGGCGTACCAGAGCGAGCGCGTCCTGGCGCCCCTGGTCTACGCCATGGGGAGCTACGCCACCGGACGCGACCGCTTCCTGGGCGCGGCCGGCTTCGAAGCGCCCATCGGCGACCCGACGTGGCTCCGCGTCGGCGCGGACGTCTATCGCCGGACCGCGAGCGAGGACGCCTGGATCGTCGGGGAGCTGGAGAACTCGATCTTCGCGCTGATCGCCCGCACCGACTACATGGACCACTACGAGGCCACCGGGCTCGCGGGGCACGTCATCTTCGACCCCGGGCGGGACGTCGAGCTCACCGGGACGGTCCGCGTCCAGAACGAGGCGTCGCTTCCCACCCGCGTCCGCTTCTCGGTGTTCGGAAAGGACGACCGCTTCCGTCCCAACCCGCCCATCGAGCCGGGCGACGAGGGGCTGGTCTCGGTATCCCTGCGGGTCGGTCCGTATCGAGTGCCCCGGCCGGGCGGGACGCTCGGCACGCTGGGATACGAGCGGGCCGGGGGATTTCTGGAGCGGGACTTCGACTACGGCCGCGCGCGCGCTTCGGTGCGCACTCTCCACCGCTTCTCGACGCGCCGGGCGATCCGGGCGCGGGCGATCGCGGGCTCCACGCGCGAGGGGCGCCTTCCGGCGCAGAAGATCTGGCACGTGGGCGGGATCGGAACCCTGCGCGGCCACGACTACAAGGCCTTCTCCGGTGACCAGTTCTTCCTGGTGAACGCCGAGTACCTCATCCGCGTGCGGAAGAACTTCTTCCCGTTCGCGTTCGTCGACTGGGGCGCCGCGTGGTTCGGCGCGGGGAACCTCGACCGCCAGCGCCCCGGGCTGGACGCGGGGGTCGGCTTGAAGGTCGGCGAGGAAGGGATCGCCTTCACCGTCGCCCGCGACCTCCGCCGCGCGGACGCGCCGCTCCGCGTCGGGGTGCGCGTGGGCGGAAGCTTCTGAGCGGGACGTGACCCTCCCGCGCTTCATGGCG
>JBKJXM010000343.1:0-5292 GCA_046716305.1 Candidatus Eiseniibacteriota bacterium | reverse complement strand
GCACAGGACCGGGGATCCACGACCACCCGCGGTCCGCGACGGCCCGCTGGTAGCGCGTGTACCCGGCGAACAGCTCGTCGCCGCCGTCACCGGAGAGCGCCACCGTCACGTGCTGCCGCGCCATCCGGCAGACGTACCAGGTCGGGACCATGGACGAATCGCCGAACGGCTCGTCGAAGTGCCAGACCAGGTCGGACAGGATCCCCGTCGCTTCGGGTTTCACCACGTGCTCGCTGTGGTCGGTGCCCAGGTGGCGCGCCACGACGCGGGCATCTTCGATCTCGGAGTAGCCCTCCTCCTCGAAGCCGATCGTGAACGTCTTCACCTTCCCCTCCGCGGCCATCATCGCGACGACCGCGCTCGAGTCGATGCCGCCGGAAAGAAAGGCGCCCAGCGGCACGTCGCTGATGAGGCGCCTGCGGACCGAGTCTCGGAACCGCGACTCCAGCTCCTCCTGGTACTCCTCGTCCTTGCGCGGCGGATCGTCGGCGTGGAACGTGGGGCGCCAGTAGCGGTGTACAGTCAGCCGCCCGTCTTCCAGCGTGAGCCAGTGCGCGGGAGGAAGCTTGGCGACGTGGCGGAGAATGGTGCGCGCCCCGCCCACGTAGTAGGTCGAGAGGAACTCGTCCACGGCCTCGGGATCGATCTCGCGCGGCACGCCGGGCGCCGCGAGCACCGCCTTCAGCTCCGAGGCGAAGACGAACCGGTCGGCCGTGTGCGCGTAGTAGAAGGGCTTCTTCCCCAGCCGGTCGCGCGCGGCGAACAGGCGCCGGCGCGGCGCGTCCCAGATGGCGAAGGAGAACATGCCGTTCAGGCGCTCCACGCACGCGGGACCCCAGGCGGCATACGCCTTGAGGAGCACCTCGGTATCCGAGCGGGTCGTGAACACTTCCCCCTCGGCCTCGAGAGCGCTCCGGACCTCCCGGAAGTTGTAGATCTCCCCATTGAAAACGATCGTGCGCGCCCCGTCTCCGTCAGCCATCGGCTGGTGTCCGCCGGAGAGGTCGATGATGGAGAGGCGGCGATGCGCAAGTCCGGCGGGCCCGAGCACGGAGATCCCCTGATCGTCGGGACCCCGGTGCGCGAGGAGCGACGCCATGCGCTCGAGGAGGGCGCGGTCGGGACCCGCGCCGGGCTTCAGCTCGACGATGCCGGCGATGCCGCACATGGGATCAGGATACCGCTTCCCGGCCGGAGGGCCGGGGGCGGGCCGCGACGCGGGTCAGGAGCGATTCGAGGGCGGCGCCGTGGTCGGACCAGCGGTGGTGGAGCTCGACGTAGGCTCGCGCGCGAGCGCCGGCTTCGCGCCTCCGCTCCGGGCTCCGGAGCAGCTCGACCACGTGGGCGGCGAACGCCTCCGGATCGTCCGCCACGCGGCCCCCCGCGTGCCTCATGGCGTCCAGCCCCTCGAACGCGGCCGAGGTCCCGACCACCGGAAGGCCCATGGCCATCGCCTCGAGGATCTTGTTTTGGAGCCCGCGCGCCACCCGGAGCGGCGCGACCGAGACGGCCGCCGCCGCGAGATAGGGGCGCACGTCGGGGACCGTGCCGGTCACTTCCACGCCGGGCTGCGACGCGAGAGCGCGCACGGCGCGCACGGGATCCCGCCCCACGATGACGAAGTGGGCGTCGGGCAGCGCGGCGCGGATGCGCGGGAAGATCGCCGAGCAGAAGTGGCGCACGCCGTCCACGTTCGGAAAGTAGTTCATGACGCCGGTGAACACGATCCGCGGCGCCTCTCCGTGATCGCCGCCGTTCCGCGCGGGCGCGGCCGGGGCGGTGGCGCAGGCGAACGCCGGGTGGAAGTGCGCCAGGTCCACGCCGTTCTGGAGAACGGTGAAGGGGCGGTCGGGAACGCGCGCGGCCAGGAGCTTCGCCTCCCGCTCGGAGACGAAGAGCGAGTGGTCCCACGAGCGCGCCACGCGCTCCTCGTGCTGCCCGAGCCGCTTCGCCTCGCGGGCATAGATCCACGCGGCCGGGCCGTGGCGGCGCTCGGCATAGAGGCGCCACTTGTCGGAGTCCACGTCCACGAAGTCCATCAGCCGAGGCAGAGCGGAGCCGAGCGGGACGTACTGGGCCATCACCGAGGAGAAGGCGACGGCAACGTCCGCGACCCCGAGGCGGTTCCGGGCCGCGCGCTTCAGGGCCGCGCTGTCGAAGGCTGCCTCGGAGAGCGACCGCCCGTCCAGGAGCCCGCGCAGGGCCGCGAGGCGCGCGGCCTTGGGCGAGCGGTAGACCACGTCCACCGAGGCGCAGAATTCGCGGAGTGCGGCCGCGTGCCTTAGATCCCCGCGATCGTCGGCGAAGCAGACGAGCGCGATTTGGTGGCGCTCGCTCAGGGCGCGGACCTGGTGGTACGAGCGGATCTTGTCCCCCTTGTCGGGCGGGTACGGGATCCGGTGGGCCAGGTAGAGAACGTTCATGGGAAGAACCGCACGATGCGCGGACCGATCCGCTCGGCCACGGCGAGCGGCAGGCGCTGCCAGAGCCGGACCATCAGGCTGAAGCGCGGATTCTTGGGGCTCAGGTCGGGAATCGCGCGGTCCCGGACCAGCCGGTACTGATAGTGGAGCGGCGTCGGCGCGAATCCCCAATGGAGTTTGAAGTCGAACGATCCCGTGTCCCGCTTGCTCCGGCCGAAGTCGAACACGCGGCAGCCGCGGTCGGCCGCCTCGCACATCAGCTTCCAGTACATGTAGTCGCTCGCCGAGTACGCGTACGCCTCCCGGAGGGTGCCCGCGTAATAAGGGAGCACCTGCCAGTTGTCGAAGATCGAGAGGACGGCCGACACGGGCTTATTTCCGTTGTCCACCACGAGGATCCGGCACGCGTCGCCGAACTCATCAAATATGTTCCGGAAGAGGCTCTTCGGAAAGACAGGCGTGCCATGGTTCCGCACGTTGTGCGAGTAGATGGGATAGAGGACCGGGAGCAGCTCGGCTCCGCCCGTCCGGTACGTGAGCCCCTGCTTCTCGGCCTGTCGGATGCTGGTCCGCCGCTTGGCGCGGATCTCGTCCCAGTTCGCCTTGTGGTCGGGTCCAATTCGCCTGCGGAACGTTACGTAGAGGTCCTTGACCGGGAGCCCGTCGAATCGCATCCCGCCCCGCAGCTCGACGTAGTGCGCCCCGGTCCGCTCCCCCAGGTCGCCCGCGGCTCCGAGGAGGGCCTCGCCCGCGGCGGCGTCGTCCGCGACCACGCCGCCGTACGCGGCGAACGGAGAGGAGATGAGCGACGTGCCGAATGGAAAGCCCGGCACCTGAAAGAGCGGGAGCGCGCCCACCACCTTTCCGTTCCGGACCGCGAGAAAGCCGCGCCAGCGGTATCCGTACGTGCGCGCGATGACGCGCTGCCAGCGCGCGCGGTGGAGGGGCGTCGCGTCGGGGTGCGCTTCGAGGTAGGCGTCCGACCTCGGGTCGTCCAGCTCGACCGACTCGACGCGCAGCGACTCGACGTGCGGACGGGCCTCGAGGATTCCCGGCGACTCAGCGACCACGGCGGAAGTACTCCACCGTCCGCGCCAGGCCGTCTTCGAAACCGATCGTGGGCTTGAAGCCGAAGAGGCGAACCGCCTGGTCGATCGCGGCCTGGGAGTGCTTGACGTCCCCCGCCCGTGTCGGCTGGTACTCGGGATTGGCGGAGACGCCCATCAGCTTCTCCAGGCAGCGGAGGAGGTCGTTCAGGGTGTAGCGCTCACCGCACGCGACGTTCACGGCCTCGCCCGTTCCGGGTCCACGCTCGCACGCGGCCAGGTTCACCTGCACCACGTTCTCGACGTAGGTGAAGTCGCGGCTCTGCTCTCCGTCGCCGAACACGGTGGGACGCTTCCCCTCGACCAGCGCGCGGATGAAGCGAGGGATGACCGCCGCGTACTGGGAATCGGGGTCCTGGCGCGGTCCGAACACGTTGAAATAGCGAAGCGACACGGTCGGAAGCTGCATCGTTCCGGCGAAGACGCGCGCGAATTCCTCGCCCGCCAGCTTCCCGGCGGCATAGGGCGAGCGGGGCGAGAGCGGCATCGCCTCGTGCTTGGGCAGGGTGGGCGTGTCGCCGTAGACCGAGGACGACGACGCCCAGACCACCCGGCGCACCTTGGCCTCGCGGGCCGCCTGGAACACGTTCACCGTGCCGAGCACGTTCACGGCGGTCGTTTCGCCGGGCTGCTCGACCGAGCGCGGCACCGAGCCCAACGCGGCCTCGTGCAGCACGAAATCCACGCCCGCGCAGGCGCGGCGGCAGGCCGCCAGGTCGCGCACGTCCTCTTCCATCCACTCCAGCCGATCCGGGCCCGCGCCGCGGATCGCTTCGACGTTCTCCCGCTTCCCCGTCGCCAGGTTGTCGAGAATGCGGACGTGGTGGCCGTCGCGGAGGAGACGTTCGACGAGATGGGAGCCGATGAAGCCGGCGCCCCCGGTCACGAGATATCGCGCCATGGCGGGCGCTACAGCTTGAAGACGCCGCGCGTGCGGCGGCCCTTGAGCGCGTTCCGGGAGTCGACGATGGTCCGGGCGTGCTTGGCGATCAGCCCGTAGTCGATCGAGGCGTGCGCGGTGGCGATGACCACGCAGTCGGCGGCCTTCAGCGACCCGGCGGTCAGCGAGCTGGCGCGGAGGACGCTCCCGTTGTGCCGAATCTTGGGTACGAAGGGATCGGCATACGCGATGCGCGCGCCGTCCTTCTCGAGAATCTCCATGATGTCGAGCGAGGGCGACTCGCGCACGTCGTCGATGCCGGCCTTGTAGGCCACGCCCACGACGAGCACTTTCGATCCGCGGAGCGGTTTCCGGATCGAGTTCAGCGCCTCGGAGACGCGCTTGGTCACGTGGTACGGCATCCCGGCGTTCACGTTCCCCGCCAGCTCGATGAAGCGGGCCTCGAAGCCGCTCTGGCGCGCCTTCCACGAAAGGTAGAAGGGATCGATGGGAATGCAATGCCCTCCCAGACCGGGCCCAGGGTAGAACGGCATGAAACCGAACGGCTTCGTCGCCGCCGCGTCGATCACCTCCCAGACGTCGATCCCCATCTTGTCGCACATGAGGGCGAGCTCGTTCACGAGGCCGATGTTCACGCTCCGGAACGTGTTCTCGAGGAGCTTCACGGTCTCGGCGGCCGCAGGCGACCCCACGGGGACGATGCTGTCGCACGTGCGCGCGTACAGGGCGGTCGCCGCCCGCGTGCAGGCCGCCGTGACCCCCCCGACCACCTTGGGCGTGTTGCGCAGCGTCCACGTCCTGTTGCCTGGATCCACGCGCTCCGGCGAGAACGCGACGCAGGCATCTCGGCCCGGCTCGAGCC
>JBKJXM010000342.1:0-5393 GCA_046716305.1 Candidatus Eiseniibacteriota bacterium | reverse complement strand
ACCAGCTCTCCTGCTCGAGCGCGTCGAGCAGCACGCCAACCGCGTCGGGGGTGGGATCCTTCGCGAGCTGGCGGATCCAGTCGAGCTTCTCTTCGGGGTCTCGATGGCGAAGCTCTTCCCAGAGCCGCGCTACGTCCTTGGGGGCCATGTCCTCACTCCTTCCGCTTGGCGACTGAGCCGTCGCGTTCCACTCCCTCGGGCGCGGTCGAATCCTCCGCGCCGACGAGCCGATTCCAGATGATCTCCAACAGCTCCCGGGTTCCGGCGCCAGTCGCGCCGGAGATTGATCCTCCCCATCTCGCTCCGTGGAGCGGCAGCGGCGGCGGCGCGTCGACCCCGGGCGCATCCGCCACCAGGTCCGCCCGGCTCAGCACCACGACCGCCGGCTTCCGGGCGAGATCCTCATGGTACGACGACAGCTCGTGCCGGAGCGCCGCGAGATCGCGCACCGGATCCGGCGAGAGGCTGTCGATCAGAATCACCAGCACGCGCGTCCTCCACACGTGACGGAGGAACTCGTGCCCCAACCCTTTTCCCTGGTGCGCCCCTTCGATCAGGCCCGGCAGATCGGCCATCACGAAGCTGCGCTCTTCCCCCACGCGCACCAGCCCCAGATGCGGCTCGAGCGTCGTGAACGGATAGTCGGCGATCTTCGGCCGCGCCGCGGAGAGCTTGGCGAGAAGCGTCGACTTCCCCACGTTCGGAAAACCGACCAGCCCCACGTCCGCGATCAGCCGGAGCTCCAGCCGAAGGCGCCGCTCCTCGCCGGGACGTCCCGGCTCGGCTTCGCGCGGCGCCTGGTGCGTCGGCGTCGCGAAGCGCGCGTTCCCGCGCCCACCGCGACCGCCCTTCGCCGCCGCGTACTCCGCGCCCGCCTCCACGAGGTCCGCGAGGACGTCGCCGGTCACGTCGTCGACGACCACCGTCCCCGCCGGGACCTCCACGATCAGGTCCACGCCCGAGCGCCCCGACCTCTGGTTCCCGCTTCCGTGCGCCCCGGCTTGCGCGGGGAAGCGTGTCTTCGACTGAAAGTCGAGGAGCGTCCGGAGGTGCGGATTCGCCCGGAGCACCACGCTGCCTCCGTGGCCCCCGTCCCCGCCGTCCGGCCCCCCCTTCGGCACGTACTTCTCGCGCCGAAAGCTGACGCATCCGTTCCCGCCGTTTCCGGCGAGCACCTCGATCCTGGCGCGGTCCGCGATCATGACTATTGGGCGAAGGGGATCGAGGGGCGGCGGCTTGAAGCCGGCCGGGCCCGCTCAGTCCGCGTCGAGCGCCTGGATGACAGCGTCGGCCGCGGCCTGCGTCCCCACGGCCGACGGATCGTTCCGATCCGCCTTCATGTCGTACGTCACGCGCCGCCCGTCCTTGACCACGCGGGCCACCGCGCGCTCCAGCCGGTCCGCCGCGTCCAGCTCGCCGAGGTGCCGGAGCATCAGCATCCCGCTCAGGATCATCGCCAGCGGATTCACCTTGTCCTTCCCCGCGTACTTCGGCGCGCTCCCGTGCGTCGGCTCGAAGAGCGCGGCGTGGTCCCCGATGTTGGCCCCGGGCGCCATCCCCAGTCCGCCCACGAGCCCCGCGGCCAGGTCGGAGACGATGTCGCCGTAGAGATTGGGGAGGACGAGCACGTCGTACTCCTCGGGCATCTGGACGAGCTGCATGCACATGTTGTCGACAATGCGGTCGTTGAACTCGATATCGGAGAATTCGGGGGCGACCTTGCGCGCTTCCTCGAGGAAGAGCCCGTCGGAGTATTTCATGATGTTGGCCTTGTGCACGGCGGTGACCTTCCGCCGGCCGTTCTTCCGCGCATAGAGGAACGCGTGGCGCACGATGCGATTGGAGGCCGAGGCGCTGATCGGCTTGATCGAGATCCCCGCGTCGTCGTGGATGTCGCGCTGGGTCTGCTCCATCACGACTCGGCGCAGGGCCACAGCGCCGGGAGAGCCCTTCTCGAACTCGATCCCGGCGTAGAGGTCCTCGGTGTTCTCGCGGATGATGACGATGTCGACCTTGTCGTAGCGGGAGCGGACGCCCGGGTAGGTCTTGGCGGGACGCTCGCACGCGTAGAGGTCCAGCTCCTTCCGGAGCGCGACGTTCACGCTGCGGAACCCGGTCCCGACCGGCGTCGTGATCGGACCCTTGAGGCCGACGCCGTTCTTCCGAATGGAGTCGAGCACGCGTGTCGGCAGCGGCGTTCCCTCGCGCTGGTGCACGTCGAGGCCGGCTTCCTGAATGTCCCAGTCGAAGCCAACGCCGGTCGCTTCCAGGACCCTGCGGGTGGCGACGGCCAGCTCGGGGCCGGTGCCGTCTCCCGGAATCAAGGTCACTCGATATGCCATGCTCTTCCTTTGTTCTTTAGTGGAGATATTGACCGGAAACCGATGCAATTAAGCTGGATACGCAATGGCTCGACCACCTGTCGAGGCAGTTGTCCGTGGCGGGAGCGGGGAGCCGATTACAGACCGGAACGCTACCATCGGCCCGTCCGGCCCGTCAAAGGAAATGACTTAGGATTCAGAACTTCCGGTCCCGCCGCCCTTCTTTTTCGCGGTTCCGCTCTCCTTTGCTTTCGGCTTTGGTTGATCCTTCACAGGAGCTGAATCCGCGGACTCCTTTTTTTTCTGTTCTTTATAGGAATCCGAGCGGTAGTCGGTGGAGTAGAATCCCGAACCCTTGAAGATCATCCCGGCGCCCTTCCCGATGAGCCGCCGCACCTTCCCGCGGCATTTCGGGCAACGCTGGCGCGGCTTGTCGGACATGGACTGGAACAGCTCGAAGCAGTGGCCGCACTTCTCGCACTCGTACTCGTAGGTCGGCATCGACTTCACTTCCCTCCGTCTTCGTTACATGCGCTCGAGCGCGTCCATGATCCGGCTCAAGCCTTCTTCGAGATCCTTGTCGGAGACCGCGTAGGAGATGCGCACGTGCCCCTCCATTCCGAACGCCGATCCGGGCACGCAGACCACCTTCGCCTCGTCGATCAGATAATCGCAGAGCTGGGTCGAGTCGGTGACGCCGTTTCGCGCCGCCCGGATCCGCTCGCTGAAATCGGGGAACACGTAGAACGCGCCTTCGGGCGGGACCAGCCGCACGCCCTTGATGGCGCCGATCCCCTTCACCAGGAAATCGCGCCTCGCCGCGAAGCGCTCCTTCATCTCGTCAGCGGGCTTCCGGTCTCCGGTCAGCGCCCGGAGCGCCGCCTGCTGCGAGACCGCCGCCGGGTTGGACGTGGACTGCCCCTGGAGCCGCTCCATCGCCTCGGCGATCTCGGCGGGCGCCGCCGCGTACCCGATCCGCCATCCCGTCATCGCCCAGGTCTTGGAGACGCCGTTCACAAGGATTGTCCGCTGCCGCGCGTCCTCGCTCACCGACGCCACGCTCACGTGCCGCGCGGTCCCATACACGAGCTGCTCGTAGATCTCGTCGGAAAGGATCGTGAGGTCCCGCCGCTTCGCCAGCGCCGCGATCGCCTCGATCTCTTCCTTGCCGTACACCGCGCCCGAGGGATTGTTCGGGCTGTTCAGGATGAGCACGCGCGAGCGCGGCGTCGCCGCCCGGTCCAGCTCGTCGGCCGTGACCTTGGTGCGGCCGGGCGTCGGCGACACGAAGACCGGAACCCCGCCGGCCAGGCGCACGATCTCGGGGAACGTCACCCAGTACGGCACGGGCACCAGCACCTCGTCCCCGGGCTCGAGCAGCGTGAAGAGCGCGTTCCAAATGGCGTGCTTCGCGCCGTTCGAGACCACGACTTCCTTCGGCGCGTACTGGACCGCGTTGTCCCGCCGGAGTTTCTCCACGATGGCGGCGCGCAGCGCGGGCACGCCGCCCACTTCGGTGTAGCGGTGGTGGCCGGACCGAATCGCTTCGATCGCGGCCTCCTGGATGTGCACCGGCGTGTCGAAGTCGGGCTCCCCCGCCGCGAACGAGACGACCTTCTCCCCCTTCGCGCGAAGCTCCCGCGCCCGCGCGGAGAGCGCGAGCGTCTCCGAGGGGCGAAGCGCGCGCACCCGGGCGCTGATCCGGGACCCGTTCACCGCTTCGCCTGGAACGCGGCCTGGAGCCTGGCCCCGACGCCAGCGGGCACGAACGGCCCGACGTCGCCGCCGTTCCGCGCGATTTCCTTGATCAGGCTGGAGTTCACGAACGTGTAGGTCTCGCTCGGCATGAGGAACAGGGTCTCGATGGCGCCGCTCAGGCGCCGGTTCATCAGCGCCATCTGGAACTCGTACTCGAAGTCCGACACGAAGCGTAGTCCGCGGATGATCGTGCCGATCCCCTTCTTCTCGGCGTACTGGACGAGGAGGCCGCTGAAGGGCTCCACCGTGAGGCGCGGCTCGTTGGGCACCGCCTCCCGGATCATCTGGACCCGCTCCTCCTGCGTGAAGAGCACCTGCTTCCCGGGTCGCGTGCCGACCGCGACCGTGAGCCGGTCCATCAGGTGGAGCGCTCTCCGGATCAAATCCACGTGGCCGTTGGTCACCGGATCGAAGGTCCCTGCGAATATCGCGCTCTTCATGTCCCTCCTCTCGAGTAGATCGCCACCGTCGTGTCGCCGTAGCGCCGCTCGGTCCGGAGCGGCATGTTCTCGGGCGCGGGACCCGCCTCGGTCCGGCCCCGCTCGTGGACCACCATGCCCCCGTCCGGCCCCCACGGGATCTCCGCGAGCGCCTGGAGCCAGCGCGCTCCGGCGCCTCCGGCGTAGGGCGGATCCAGGAAGATGATCCGCCACGGGCCCGCGGCCGCGGACGGAAGCGCGCCGCGGTCCAGGTCGGCGCGGTGCACGCGGCTTCGGTCCGAAAGGCCCAGGGCCTCGAGATTCGCCTGGAGCGCGCGCGCCACGCCGGCGTCCTTCTCGACGAAGTCGGCGAACGCAGCCCCGCGGCTCAAGGCCTCGATCCCGAGCGCGCCGGTTCCGGCGTACAGATCCAGCACCCGCGCTCCCGCGACGAGCGCAGGGCCCAGGATGTCGAAAATGGCCTCGCGCGTCCGCTCGGACGTGGGCCGCACGCCCCGCGCGGGCACCGCGAGGCGCCGTCCGCGCAGCTCCCCGCCGACCACCCGGATCAAACCCACGGCGCTAGGGCCAGGTGGGGTCGGGCCGGCAGAGCGCGGCCACCATGTCGGCGACCTCCGCGGGGGTGCGCCCCTCGGTGTCGATGACGGCGTCGGCCACAGCCTGATAGTGCGGCGTCCGGTCGCGCAGCAGCGACTCCAGAGCTTCCTTTGGCGCCCCGCCGCGCAGGAGCGGGCGCAGCGCCGCCCCCTCCGCGCCCAGCCGCGCCGCGGCCACTCCGGGGCCCACGCGCAGCCACACCACGAACGCCGCCGCGCTGAGGCGCTTCCGCGTGGCGGGGATCGTCACGATCCCGCCGCCGCACGCGATCACGACC